>NZ_JBSGUP010000069.1:0-21405 GCF_053607985.1 Streptomyces sp. NPDC055078 | reverse complement strand
GGGCGGCCGAGAGAGCCCCCGAGCGATGGGGTGATGCCGCCCGGGCGCCCGTGGCCGGGTCGTCGGGTTCGGCGTCTCCGACCTCAGCCACCGGTCTGCCCGCGCGGTGGACCGCTGTCTCCCGCGCACCGGGAGCGGGGCCCACGGGCTCGACGCCCCCGCCCCGAGCCGCCCGTGCGCCGAGCGGCAGATCGAAGGGCACCACCTCCACGCCCGCCTCCCGCGCCCAGCGGATCGCCGCCAGCTCCGGGGAGAACTCCGCGAACGGCAGGAAGACCAACCCGGTCCCGCTGCCCGCCAGCGCGACCGGAGGCACCGTCGCCGGGTCGGCCAGATGCTCCAGCCACGGCGCGAACTCCTCCGGCAGCTCGATGAACAGCACCTCCGGCGCCGCCTCGGCCAGGAGTGCCGGCACGGCCGCCGCCAAGGCGGGGGAGTGGTGCCGTACTCCGATCAGATACGGGTCACGGCACCCCGCGAGCGAGGCCAGCGCCTCCTCGGGCGACCCCGGAAACCCCCGCGACCCCGGCGATCCCGGAAACCCCGGCGATCCGAGCGACCCCGGCGTCCCCGGATGCCCCGGCGACTCCAGAGAACCCGACGACCCCGGCAGGTCCGCCGGATCGCCCACCACGGGCGCCCCCGTTCCCCCGCCGGAGTCCGTCACCCCGGCCCCTTCCACACCTCCGCCGGCACCCGTCCCCCCGGCGGAGCCCTCCGGCGCCTCACGCGAGTTCATCGCGCAGCTCCCACAGCGTCCGCCACAGCGGCGCGCCGCCCTCCGCCCGGCGCCGGACCGGCCCGTCCCAGTACCCGAGGAGCCGGGCGTGGTCGGACGGGTCGTCCTTGCGGACCGTGCCCAGCAGATGACCCGGCAGGGTGCGCACGACATCGCGCCCGTCGCTCAGATACGCCGCACCGAGCCCCATCGAGGTCGCGACATGCACCGCCTCCGCCGTGGACATCACCGTCGAAGGCCGCTCGATCTCCCAGCCCTCCGCGCTGCGCCCGGACCGCAGATCGCGAAAGGCCGTCACCAGCGCCTCCAGGACCGCGTCGTCCACCCCGAACCCGGCACCCGTACGCGCCAGCGCCGCCGTGGCCTGCCCGCGTACGAGCGCGGTCTCGGCGTCGAGGTCGGCGATCGGGCCGACCTCCTCGAAGTTGAACCGCCGCTTCAGCGCGGCGGACATCTCGGACACGCCCCTGTCGCGGAGGTTCGCCGTGGCGATCAGGGTGAAGCCGGGCACGGCATGCACGGTGCCCTCGTCGGGGCCGCCGCCTCCCGCCAGCTCGGGCACGGACATCCGGCGCTCGGAGAGCAGCGAGACCAGCGCGTCCTGCACCTCGGGCAGACAGCGGGTGACCTCCTCGATGCGGGCGACCGCGCCCCGGGTCATCGCGGTCAGCACCGGGGAGGGCACCAGGGCCTCCCGGCTCGGGCCCTTGGCGAGCAGCATCGCGTAGTTCCAGCCGTAGCGGAGCTGGTCCTCGGTGGTGCCCGCGGTGCCCTGCACGGTGAGGGTGCTGGAACCGCACACCGCCGCCGACAGCAGCTCGGACAGCATCGACTTGGCGGTGCCCGGCTCACCGACGAGCAGCAGCCCCCGCTCGCCCGCGAGCGTCACCACGCACCGCTCCACCAGCGCCCGATCACCCACGAACTTCCGGGAAACGGCCAACTGCCGCCCATCGCCCGCCCGCAGCGGCTCACCGCCCGAACCACAGACGAACAGCACCACCGCACGCGGCGTCATCCGCCAGCCAGGCGGCCTCGGCCCGTCGTCGTACGAGGCGAGGAACGCCAGCTCCTCGGCGTACCTGTCCTCCGGCAGCTCCAACTGCCGCGTACCGGTCGGCGCCCTGTCGACCCCAGTCATCGCGAACCTCCCCTGACCCTGCGGACCTGGTACTCCTCGTACCTCGGTGCGTCGCCGTCCTCCACCCGCTGCCAGGCCGCCGCGAACAGTTCGGCCACCGGGCGGTCCGGCACCGCGAAACGGTGACCGTCCAGCGGCAGCAGCGCCGACTTCCAGCTCTCGACGGGCAGCAGCGGCGCCTTCCGGTCCAGCCAGCCACCCGGCAGGAAGAGCGAACGCCCGGCCCGGGGCCGTTTCGCCTGCACCACCAGATTCGTGGCCGCCAGCTCCCCACGGGCCGCATTCAGCCGCGCGGCCTTCCAGCCGGTCCACTCCGCCAGGTTCCTGTCGGTCGGATCGGGCAGCGCCAGCAGCATCAGATACACCGTCGCCACGTCCTCGGAAAGCCCGAACCGCTCCACCACCCGCGCCACCACCCCGGGCGAACCGTGCGCCGGGCACTGCGGTGCGCCCGCCGGCCCGTCGGCCGTCACCAGAGCCTCGAACTCCTCGCTGAGCAGCGTCCGCAGCGCCGCCAGCGGCTCCTGCTCACCGGCCACCCCCAGCAGCAGCTTCAGCGTCGGATGGTCCGGACCCGCGTCCGCTCCCGTCACCAGCGGCGCGGGCCTGAGCCACACCTCGTCCCACTCCGCGCGATAGCTCATCGGGGTGAGCACCAGCGTGTCCGACAGCTCGACCAGACCCTCCTTCGCGTCCTTGCCGCGCTTGCCCAGACCGTGTGCCCGGCGCACCCGCGCGGAGATCGGCTTGCCCTCGGTGTCCCAGTCCACACCGACGTCCAGCAGCAGCGCCGGGTCGGCGAGCCGCTCCCGCAGCATCCGCAGGGTGACCGGCAGGACCGCGCGCAGGGGATCGCCGAAGGGCAGCCGGTAGGCCAGCCAGGCCAGCGTGTGCACATAGGAGAGCAGGTCCTGCCCGGTGAGCAGCTTCTCCGGCTCGGCGGGCATCAGATCGTCGTCCTCGTCGAGCCGCTGCTCGGTGCGCCCCGTCAGTTCCGGCTGGAACTCGGGGTTGAGCACCTGGTCGAGTGGCGTGCCCGGACCCCGCTCGGCCACCGCCCGGCCGACCAGCCAGGAGGGCGCGGCGCGGCGCCTGCCGCGCCTGGCCACCCAGACCTCGCCGAGTGGCCCCAGCTCGAAGCCCTTCGTCCACAGCTCGTCCACCCGCTGCGGCTCCAGCGGCAGCAGCAGACCGGTGTACAGCTGCCGGTCGGCCGGGGAGAGGGCCTCCATCCGGGCGCGGCCGTCCCTGGCGTCCGCGCTCTTGAGCCCCAGCGGCGTCAGATAGTCGGCCGACAGCAGTCCTGCCCGGCCGTACTCTTCGAGGCCCGGCAGACCGAGCTGGAGCAGCGCTCCCGTCACGGCGCCCACACCGACCAGCTCGCCGAACTCCTCGGCCTGCTCCGGCCGGTACGGCACCGGTCCCCGCGCCCGCACGGTGTCGACGAGCCGGCGCAGCGCGTCCGCCCGCACCGGGTCGCCGGCGCTGCCCAGCACATCGGACCCGGTCTCCGTGAAACCGTCCCAGCCGCCGAAGTCACCGGCCGGGTCGTACTCGACGCCGATCCACGTCGCGAAGGTGCCCTCGGCCCGGGAGCACCCCGTGATGAGCAGCCGGCGCGGCCCCGAGTGCCGCACCTCCCCGAGCCGCCGGCCGGGCTCCCCGGTCCACTCGCCCCGCAGCTGAACGACCCGCAGCCGCCCCCGGGGGTCGGCGAGAACCGCGTCCCCGTCCGCCCGTACGCCGAGCGCGGTGTCGATGAACTCCAGCAGCGTGTCCCGGTTCTGCCGGGTCGTCGCCGGTGACGCCGCACGCACGGCCGCCGCCGCCAGCCCCGCGCCGGGCAGCGAAAGCCACTCCACGCCGGTGTTGCCGATCTTGACCTGGGTGGTACCGGCACCGGGCGCCAGCACCTGCCGCAGCGCCCGGATCTGGTCCATGGCCGTGGTGGTGTCCTGCTCCCATGAGTACCCGCCGTAGTGGCGCCGGGAATCCGTGAGGCTGTTCAGCGCCTGCCGCAGCCGGCCGTCCTGGGTGAACCGCACCTCCGGCTCCGCACCGGATCCGGGCCGCGCCTCCGCCGACTCGGCGAGGGAGCGGATCCGCCGGGCGTGCCGCGCGCCCTCCCGGACGAGCGCGGCCACACCGGCCAGCAGCCCCGCGTGGGTGATCTCCGGCAGCACCTTCCGTACGGCGTCCGCCGCCTCCGTCCCGTCCGCGACGGCCTTCAGCAGCGCCTGGGCGTCCGCCCCGGTCATCGAGCGCAGCGCCAGCGACCCGCGCTCGTCGCGCGGACGCAGCGCGTGCCAGTACCCCAGCGGCGGCACCACCACGGTGCCGCCCGCGTACACCCCGCCGTGGTCGCCCTCCGCGACCGACGCCAGCAGCAGACCGCCGGCGTCGTGAAACGCGATCCGGCCCTGGTAGCCGCGGGACTCACGCGGGTGCAGCACGGCACCGCCCGGCAGCCGCAGCGGCGGCAGCGGAATCCCGTCGGTCAGATACTCCGGCCCGCGGCCCTTGGGGACGGCGATCGCCGGACTGCGGCTGCCGTCCACCGAGCAGGCGGTGAGGGTACGGGTCCGCGGATCGAACCGCACCCACCAGCCGGTCAGACCGCCCGCGGCGCCGAACGGCGAGGACTCGTGCCCCGGCTGCACGGGCAGCAGCCGACAGGAACTCGCCATCAGCGTGCCCCCGCCCTCGGCCAGGGCAGAATCGAAGAACGCCGGCATCGAGATCCGGCCCCTGCGGGCCGACTCGGGGTCGTAGTCCCACCACTCGCCCTCGTGCAGCACCCAGATCGAGACACCGTCCGAGGCGATCTGCCGCGCCTCGCCGGCGAACGAGGTGTCGCCCGCGTACACCGGCCGTCCACCGAAGGTGCGGCTGCCGTCCGGCAGTTGAAGCGACGGCGACTGATACGAGACGTACTGCTCGGGCAGCATCCCATCGGGCTTGAAGACATCGGCGGCCCGGCCCGACCAGCTGGCCCGGCGCTCGTCGCCGTACCCGTTGACCGTGAGCCACTGGCCGCCGACATAGCGGATCAGCGGGGAGCGCCCGTGGTTGTTCTGCGCCGGGAGGGAGAGCGTCCGGCGGTCGACCACGGCCTGCGCGTCCACCGCGACGGCCCGCATGCCCAACCGGACGACCAGCGCGGGCCAGGCGTCCGACAGGGCGTACCAGTCGTCGTTGCCCCGGCCGCGACCGCGCGCGGCCTCGGGGCTCGCCTCCCCCAGCTCGCTCAGTGCCTCCTCCAGCGCGGGCCAGCCCAACTCGTCCAGGATGCCGGTGCGCAGGGTGTGCGCGAGCGCCTCGGCGGGGGAGAAGGACGTGATCCGGGCGACCGCGTCCGGCGCGGTGCCCAGCGCCGGGGAGGACGCGAAACCGGAGAGCCTCCTGAGCTGACGGTCCAGCTCCGGCAGGCCGATCGGCCGGGCGAGGTCATCGGCCCGGTCGGTGAGCCAGCCGCCGACCACGGTGCGCAGCGCCGGGTGCCGGACGAGCCGCTTCATCGGCCCGGACACCGAACCGGTGCCCGCCACCCGCTCCACACCGCCGCGCAGCACCCGGGCGAACCGGGCGTCGGCGACCAGCGCCGCGAGATCCCTGCGCCCCTCGCGCTCGTCGGACAGCCAGGGCCCGAGCTCCAGGTGCTCCATGTCGTCCGCAGGGGGCTCGACCGGCACGCCCAGGGACAGACACAGATCGAGAAGGTCGAGATCGACGGTGACGCGCCAGCCGCCGTGCAGGAGCTTCAGCTCGTCGCCGGTCGCGATCAGCCGGTCCGCGAGCCGCTCCACCAGAGCCAGTTCGCAGGTGAGGCGCTTGGTGGCACGCCAGCCGCGCTGCCGGTGGACGCTCCAGGACGACAGCCACGCGGCGGCCGGGACCGTCCCGTCCAGCAGCAGCCCGATCGACCCGCACCGCTCAAGGAGCGCGAGCCAGGACGCGTCGAACTCCTCCGGACTGTCACCGCCCGTCTCCGGCAGCAGCGCCAGCAGCCGCTTTCGTACCGCCGGGTCCTCGGAGGCGACGGCGGACAACGCGGGGAGCGCCGACTTCCAGAAGCTCCCCGAAGCGCGCTCCACCGCCGACGTATGGATGATCTCCCTGATCAGTGACCGCTCCTCGGCGGCGGCATCGAGGCCCGCGCTCTTCGCGAGCCGCCGCAGATCCTCCAGCACGCCCGCGTACGGGGTGAGTCCGGCCCGGCACCGCTGAGAGGTGACCACCCGGAACTCCTCGAACGCCAGCGGCGCGGGCAGCCGCTCGCCCAGCCCCTTCGCGTAGTCCCGCAGGGCCTTGCCGCTCAGCGCGCCCGCCCCCGCGAATTCGAGGAACACCTCGCGCAGCCGCTCCTCGTCCACCGGCAGTGCGTGCCGCTGCTCGGCCGCGCGCGCCTTGCCGAAGTACACCGACGCCTGCTGCCGTGCCTCGACGGCCAGAAACAGCCGTCCCGCCTGCTCGTAATACGTCGGCAGGAAGTGCGGGACGGATCCGTCCAGACGCTCCCCGATCTCGTCGAAGCCCTCCTTCGCCAGGCCCGGTTTGGTGGCCACCAGGCGCGCGAGCCGCTCCATCTCCTTGACCACGGCGAGCGCGTGGTGACCCCGCGCCGGGTCATTGACCAGGGCCCAGGCCGGGAAACCGAGCGACTGCCCCTTCACCCGCCCCACCGGCACCGAGGTACCGGCCTCGAACCCCAGATACTCCAGCGCCAGATCCTCGGCGGGCGCGATGGTCTCCGGCACCAGCCGCACCACCGTCCGCCCGTCGAGCGCCGGATGGCCGTACTTCCGCGCCGTCAACACAACGCTGCCGCCCGACGTGCCGCCCGACGTGCCGCCCGACGTGCCGCCTGACGTGCCGCCCGACGCGCGGCCCGGCTCCTTGCGCGATGCCTCGCCCGAGCCTGTGCCACCGCGCGAGCCTGTGCCACCGCTCGTGCCACCGCCCGTGGTTCCTCCGCCGACGAGCGGCAGTACCGCCCCGGCCTCCAGCAGTCCGTCCACTGATCCCCCCGTAGTGCTCTGTACGTCAGCGCTCTGTGCGCCGCCGTGCCGCGCCTCGGCTCCGCGTGTCCCGCTCACCGCAACTCATCCGCTTCGTCCACGACGACCCGGCCCGCGTGGATGAGGGCGGCCATCCGCTCGCCCTCCGACCAGGCGACCGGACCCACCTCGGCCAACGGCAGCCGCTGACCCTCCTTGTCCCGCCACTCCAGCGCGCCGGTGTACGCCTCGGAGTCGGGATGGTCGGACCCCAGCCAGTACGCCGCCTCCAGCGCACGACCGTCCTCCACCAGCGGGCACAGCGCCTGGCCGCCGCGCACCCGGTAGCCCATCGACACCGCCCGCGCGGTGGCGTGCCGCAACTGCTCGAACTTCCCCTGCGCGTACGCCTGCCAGCTGCTGCCGCCGACCTCGTCGGGCCGCCGCCACACCTCCCGGAACAGCTGCTCCACCCGCTGCTCCACCCCGAGTTCGACCGCGAACTCGCGCAGGTCGTCCAGGTCCTTCAGGAGCACCGGGTGGGGTATCAGCACGCTCTCGCAGCTCAGCCGCACCGAATCACCGTCCAGGTCGACGATGCCCACCCCCTTGCCGGGGTCCGCGTCCCGCAGCAGCCCGGCGCGCTCCATGTCGGCCGCGCGGTCCGGCCCCACCGGCGCTATGACCAGATCCCGCAGCGCCGAACGCCACGCCGGGTCCGGCCAGACCCGCGCCAGCAGCGCCACCGGCACCGGAAGGGAGCGCACCAGCCAGGCGTCGACCTGCTCCCCGCACTCCCGCTCGTGGCGTACCAGCCACTCGGAGAGCTGACGCAGCCGCACCACGACGGCGTCGTCCCTGAGCTTCGGCGGCACCTGCTTGAGGGTTCGTCCCGCCGTATTGCGGCACAGGACATCCGCCCCGTCCAGCGCCACGGCGTACCCGCCGCTCTCTGTCTCGATCCAGCCCATGGCAAGACCGCCTCCCCAGACGTACCGGTTTCGATGACGATTACAGTAGGTGACGGGTCTGACAGCCCGCTCCCGAGCCCGTCCGCCTGTGGATAACTCCCGTCACCGCAGCGCAACGGCCCCGCAACCTCGGTCGGCCAGCATGGCCCCATGACCGAGCCGGCACACCTCCGCGAGTCCACGCCACTCGACACCACCGCCCAGCTGCTCTCCCGTATCACCGACGCGCTGGGCAGCCGACTGAGCCAGGTCAGGCTCAACGGAACACCCAGGCAGCCGCACCCGGCCGACCCGGCCCCGCCCGCCACCCGCTCCGGCGCCGGGACACGGCGCTGAGGACGCGCCCGGCGCGGGAACGGAGGATCTGAGGACCATGTCCGGCGCGGGAACAGCAGATCTGAGGACCATGTCCGGCGCGGCGGCGAGAACTCGCCCCCGCGCAGCCCGCCCGCCCCCGTCTGTCACAGGCTCCGGTTACCTTCGGTGCATGGCAGGCACCACCAGCACCACCCCACCCGGGCCCGGACCGCAGGGGCACCCCACGACGTACGGCGGCATACACGAGAGCATGCACGGCATGCGCGACGACATGTACGACGAAGCGGCCACCGCCCGCTGGGCCCCCGAGCCGGACAAGCGCCCCGGCCGCACCGCCTTCCAGCGCGACCGCGCCCGGGTGCTGCACTCCTCCGCGCTGCGCCGGCTCGCCGGAAAGACCCAGGTCGTCACCCCGGGCACCCGGAACCAGGCGTGGGACGCCAGCCCCCGCACCCGGCTGACCCACTCGCTGGAGTGCGCCCAGGTGGGCCGCGAGCTGGGCGCCGCCCTCGGCTGCGACCCGGATCTGGTCGAGGCCGCCTGCCTCTCCCACGACATGGGCCACCCGCCCTTCGGGCACAACGGCGAGGTCGCGCTCAACGACGTCGCCAAGGACTGCGGCGGCTTCGAGGGCAACGCCCAGTCGCTGCGGCTGCTGACCCGTATCGAACCCAAGAGGTTCCTCCGCACCGAGGGCGGCGACCTGGTGAGCGTCGGGCTGAACCTCACCCGAGCGGCCCTGGACGCCGCCACCAAGTACCCATGGCCGCGCGGCGGCCACCCCACCGACCCCGACTCGGTCAAATTCGGGGTGTACGAGGACGACCTGCCCGTCTTCGACTGGGTACGCGAGGGGGCGCCCGCGAACCGCAAGTGCTTCGAGGCCCAGGTCATGGACTGGTCCGACGACGTGGCCTACTCGGTGCACGACTTCGAGGACGGGCTGCACGCCGGGCACATCGACCCCGGCCTCCTGCTCGCCGGGCCGGAGCGCCGCGCGATCTGGCAGGTGGCGATCGGGCGGTACGTACCCGCCGACACCGACCCCGGAGAGCTGGCCGACGCCCTGGACCGGCTGATCGGCCAGGAGTGGTGGCCGCACCAGTACGACGGTTCGGCCGTCGCGCAGTCCCGGCTCAAGGACGCCACCAGCCAGCTCATCGGCCGGTTCTGTCTCGCCGCCGAGGGCGCGACCCGCCAGGCGTACGGCACCGGACGCCTCACCCGCTACGCCGCCGAGCTGGTCGTCCCCCGCGAGGCGCGCAACGAGTGCGCGGTGCTCAAGGCCGTCGCCGACCGCTATGTGATGCAGCGCGCCGAACAGGAGGCCCTGCGCGCCGACCAGCGCGTCGTCCTGGCCGAGCTGGCCGAGGCGCTCACCGCCCGCGCGCCGGAGAGCCTCGACCCGCAGTTCCGCGCGCTCTTCACCGCGGCCGAGGACGACCGGGCGCGCGGTCGGGTGATTGTGGATCAGCTCGCGTCCCTCACCGACGCCTCCGCCCGGACCCTGCACGCCCAGCTCACGGCCCGCCGCTGAGCCGTCCGCCCGCCCCCTGGAGGCCCTACGGGATGACACGCCCGGGACACTCCCTCTTCCGCCATCACGCTCCGTGCGGGACGCTCGCTGGAGGCTGTGTGGCGTAGAAGCAGCGTTGAACCAGCAGCGCAGAAGCAAAGAGGAGGCATCAAGTGGTCGACGGACATCGGACATTCGTCATCGTCGGCGGTGGTCTCGCCGGGGCCAAGGCCGCCGAGACGCTCCGTGCCGAGGGGTTCACCGGGCGAGTGATCCTCATCGGTGACGAACGCGACCACCCCTATGAGCGCCCGCCCCTGTCCAAGGGCTACCTCGCGGGCAAGGAGGAGCGCGACAGCGTCTTCGTCCACGAGCCCGCCTGGTACGCGCAGGCCGATGTCGAGCTGCATCTCGGCCAGTCCGTCGTGGCCGTCGACCGGGTGGGGAAGTCGGTGGAGCTGGGCGACGGAACCGTCCTGCACTACGACAAGCTGCTGCTCGCGACCGGTGCCGAGCCACGGCGCCTGGACATTCCGGGCACCGAGCTGGCCGGTGTCCACCATCTGCGCCGCCTCGCCCACGCCGACCGCCTCCGCCATGTGCTCAGCGCCCTCGGCCGGGACAACGGCCATCTGGTCATCGCGGGCGCCGGCTGGATCGGCCTGGAGGTCGCCGCCGCCGCCCGTGGCTACGGCGCCGAGGTCACCGTCGTCGAACCGGAACCGACCCCGCTGCACCAGGTCATCGGCCCCGAGCTGGGCCAGATCTTCACCGAGCTGCACACCAAACACGGAGTCCGGTTCCACTTCGGCGCCCGGCTCACCGAGATCACCGGCCAGGACGGCGTGGTGCTGGCGGTACGGACCGACGACGGCGAGGAGCACCTCGCGCATGACGTCCTCGCGGCGATCGGCGCGGCCCCGCGCACCGGGCTCGCCGAAGCCGCCGGTCTCACGCTCGCCGACCGGGCGCACGGCGGCGGGGTCGCCGTCGACGCCTCCCTGCGCACCTCCGATCCCGACATCTACGCCGCGGGCGACGTCGCCGCCGCCCACCATCCGCTCGTCGGCACCCGGCTGCGTGTGGAGCACTGGGCCAACGCCCTCAACGGCGGCCCGGCCGCCGCTCGCTCCATGCTCGGCCAGGACGTGTCGTACGACCGCGTCCCCTATTTCTTCTCCGACCAGTACGACCTGGGCCTGGAGTACTCGGGCTGGGCGCCGGCCGGGTCGTACGACCAGGTGGTGCTGCGCGGGGACGCGGGCAAACGGCAGTTCATCGCGTTCTGGCTCAGCGGGGGCCGGGTGCTGGCGGGGATGAACGTGAATGTGTGGGACGTCACCGCGCCCGTCCAGGACCTCATCCGCTCCGGCGCCCCCGTGGATCCCGTGGCCCTCGGCGACCCTTCCGTACCCCTCACCTCCCTCATCGGGTGACGGGAGTTGTCCATGGCAGTCGGGAGTGTCAGCGGGCCACCGTAGAATTCACGCGTGGCAGGCAGGATCAACGATGACGACGTCAAGGCGGTTCGGGACGCGGTCCCGATCGACGCCGTCGTTTCCGAGTACCTCCAGCTCCGCAACGCCGGCGGCGGCAATCTGAAGGGGCTCTGTCCCTTCCACGACGAGAAGAGCCCGTCCTTCCAGGTCAGCCCGAGCAAGGGGCTCTTCCACTGCTTCGGCTGCCAGGAAGGCGGCGACACGATCGCCTTCGTCATGAAGATCGACCATCTCACCTTCTCCGAGACGGTCGAGCGACTGGCCGCCACCGCGGGTATCACCCTGCGATACGAGGAGGGCGGGTACAACCCCAGCCATCAGCGGGGCGAGCGCATCCGCCTGGTGGAGGCGCACAAGATCGCCGCGCAGTACTACATCGAGCAGCTGGAGACGAGCCCCGAGGCCGAGACGGGCCGTGCTTTCCTCGCCGAGCGCGGTTTCGACCACGCCGCGGCCCAGCACTTCAGTGTCGGCTACAGCCCTCAGGGCTGGGACCATCTCACCCGCTTTCTGCGCGGCAAGGGGTTCAGCGACAAGGAGCTGATCCTCTCCGGCCTCTCCCAGGACGGCCGCCGGGGCCCCATCGACCGCTTCCGGGGCCGGCTGATGTGGCCGATCCGCGACATCTCCGGCGATGTCGTCGGTTTCGGCGCGCGCAAGCTCTACGACAGCGACAACGGCCCCAAGTACCTCAACACCCCCGAAACCGGCATCTACAAGAAATCCCAGGTGCTGTACGGCATCGACCTGGCCAAGAAGGAGATCGCCAAGGCGAGCCGGGCCGTGGTGGTCGAGGGGTACACCGATGTGATGGCCTGCCATCTGGCGGGGGTGACGACGGCGATCGCGACCTGTGGCACGGCGTTCGGCGGCGACCACATCAAGATCCTCCGCCGGCTGCTCATGGACCATGCCACCGCCGAGGTGATCTTCACCTTCGACGGTGACGCGGCCGGTCAGAAGGCCGCGCTGCGCGCCTTCGAGGACGACCAGAAGTTCGCCGCCGAGACCTCGATCGCGATCACCCCGGGCGGGATGGACCCCTGTGAACTGCGGCTCGCCGACGGCGACGCGGCGGTCCTCAAACTCGTCGAGACCCGTACGCCCCTCTTCGAGTTCGCCATCCGCCAGGTCGTGCTGCGGCACAATCTGGAGACTCCGGCCGGCCGGGCCGCCGCGCTGGACGAAGCCGCGCCCATCGTCGCCGGGATCAAGAACATGGCGATCCAGCACGAGTCGGCGGTGCAGCTCGCGGGCATCGTCGGCATCCTCGACACTCAGTTCGTCGTCAAGCGCGTCGCCCAGCTCGCCCGCTGGGCCCGCGACCGGGGCGGTCGTGGCCCTGCCCCCTCCCGTACCGGCACGCGGCAGCAGCCCGCCGCACCGCCGCCCGAGGTGTCAGCGGGTCCCGGGGGGCCAGGGGGCCCCGCGCTCAACCTCCGCAGCCCCGCCCACCGCACCGAGCGCGAGCTGCTCAAGCTCGCGCTCCAGCACCCCGACCTGGTCTCCCCGGCCTTCGACGCGTACGGCGTGGACGAGTTCACCGCGCCCCCGTACGCGGCGGTCCGCCAGACCATCGCCGAAGCGGGCGGCGCCGAGCAGGGCACGGCGGACAGCCCGGGCTACCTCGCCCGGGTCCGCGACACCGCGCCCAATGACTCGGTGCGCGCCCTGGTGACCGAGCTGGCCGTCGAGGCGGTGCACTGCCGGACGGTGGACGAGAGCTATGCGGGGGTGCAGCTCGTCCAGGTCCGGCTGCGCGCGGTCGACCGCCGTATCCGGGAGGTCCAGGGCACCCTCGCCCGCCTCGGCCAGCACGCGGACCCCGAGCAACACACCGCGGTGGCGAGCGAGCTGTGGGTGCTCCAGCAGTACGCCCAGTCCCTCCGCGACCGGGGCGCCGACGCCCTCTGACCCCGCGCCCCGGGCTCTGACCCCGCACACCCCGGCCCCGGACGCCCAGCGCGTCCGGCCGGCTCGGGCGACGGCACCCGGCTCCGTAGGCTCCGGTTCCCCGCGCTCTCGGCTCCGGTTCCCGGCCCTGTCGGCTCCGGTTCGGTAACCGCCCGGTCACGCACTGGACTCAGAAAGTCCTCGCACGCCCCTCGTGGCCGCTGTGTGTCGTACCCCACACTGGGGGCGGTGCCTGAGTCCTCGGAGCGCGGCCGGTCCACCCGAAGTGGGCCTCTCACCCCCGCGGATCCGCTCATCGTGTACGGGACGGACAGCGGCCCGGCCGCCCCCGTCCCGCTGCCGCACGCCCCCGAACCGGCAGCGATCACCCTGGAGGTCGCCCCCGTGCAGACCCAGACCCTCGCCGACACCCTGAACCGGACCGTTACCGAACAGCTGACGGAGCCCCCGAGCAAGACGGAGGCCGTCGCCGCCGTGCCCGCGCAGAGCCTGCCCCCGCACCATCCCGAGTCCGTGCCCGAAGCCGCATCGGAGAGCGCCGCCGAGGACGCGGTGGAATCACCCGACCCGCCCGAGCACACCCCCGCGGCCCGCGCTGACAACGGCCCATCCTCCGACCTGTTCCGCCAGTATCTGCGGGAGATCGGCCGGATCCCCCTCCTCACCGCCGTCGAGGAGGTGGAGCTGGCCCGCCGGGTCGAGGCGGGTCTCTTCGCCGAGGAGAAGCTCAGCAACACCCCGGACATCAACAACTCCCAGCTCGCCGTCGACCTCGACCGGCTCGTCGTGATGGGCCGGATGGCCAAACGACGTCTGATCGAGGCCAACCTCCGGCTCGTCGTCTCGGTCGCCAAGCGCTATGTGGGCCGCGGGCTGACCATGCTGGACCTCGTCCAGGAGGGAAACCTCGGCCTGATCCGGGCGGTGGAGAAGTTCGACTACGCGCGCGGCTACAAGTTCTCCACCTACGCCACCTGGTGGATCCGCCAGGCCATGTCCCGGGCACTCGCCGACCAGGCGCGCACCATCCGCGTCCCCGTCCATGTCGTCGAGCTGATCAACCGGGTCGTACGGGTACAGCGCCGGATGCTCCAGGAGCGCGGCCATGAACCCACCCCCGACGAGGTCGCCGCCCAGCTGGATCTGCCGCCCGAGCGGGTCAGCGAGGTGCTGCGGCTCGCGCAGGAGCCGGTCTCCCTGCACGCCCCGGTGGGGGAGGAGGACGATGTCGCGCTCGGTGACCTCATCGAGGACGGCGACGCCGCGTCGCCCGTCGAGTCGGCGGCCTTCCTGCTGCTGCGCGAGCACCTGGAGGCGGTTCTCTCCACCCTCGGCGAGCGGGAGCGCAAGGTGGTCCAGCTGCGGTACGGGCTGGTCGACGGCAGGCCGCGGACGCTCGAAGAGATCGGCCGGATCTTCGGTGTGACCCGCGAGCGCATCCGCCAGATCGAGTCCAAGACCCTCAACAAACTCCGCGACCACGCCTTCGCCGACCAGCTTCGCGGCTACCTGGACTGACCGCCCTTACGGCCCGGACCGGCGGCGGACCGCCCGTACCCGGGTGGACCGGACCTGCCCGGACCTGCCCGCGCCGGCGGCGGACCGCCCGTACCCGGGTGGACCGGACCTGCCCGGACCGCCCGGACCGCCCGGACCGCCCGGATCTGCGACGGGACGGACCGCCCCGTACCGCCCGGAACCGCGACCGACCGGACCGTGCTCAGTCGACCTCCGCCACCGCCTGCGCGAACTGCGCGGAGTACAGCCGTGCGTAGGCACCCCGCGCGGCCAGCAGTTCGTCGTGGGTGCCCTGCTCGACGATCGCGCCGCTCTCCATCACGAGAATGACATCCGCGTCCCGGATGGTGGAGAGCCGGTGCGCGATGACAAAGCTCGTCCGCCCATGGGCGAGACGGGCCATCGCCTTCTGGATCAGCACCTCGGTACGGGTGTCCACCGAACTCGTCGCCTCGTCCAGCACCAGGATCACCGGGTCGGACAGAAACGCCCTGGCGATCGTGATCAGCTGCTTCTCGCCCGCGCTGACCCCCGAGCCCTCGGCGCCCTCGTCGCCGATCACCGTGTCGTAGCCGTCGGGCAGGGTGCGGATGAACCGGTCCGCGTGCGCGGCCCGCGCCGCCTCCTCGATCTCCTCGCGCGTGACCTCGCGGGAGGACCCGTAGGCGATGTTGTCCGCGATCGTGCCGCCGAAGAGCCAGGTGTCCTGGAGGACCATCCCGATCCCGGACCGCAGGTCCTCCCGGGACATCTTCGCGATGTCCACGCCGTCGAGACTGATCCGGCCGCCCGTGACCTCGTAGAACCGCATCAGCAGATTGACGAGCGTGGTCTTGCCGGCGCCGGTCGGGCCGACGATCGCGACGGTGTGACCGGGCTCGACACTCAGCGACAGATCCTCGATGAGCGGCTTCTCCGGGTCGTACCGGAACGCGACCTTCTCCAGCGAGACCTGCCCGGCGGGCCTGCCCGCCCCCTCCGACGACGGCGCGTCGGCCTCCTGCTCCTCGGCGTCCAGCAGCTCGAAGACCCGCTCGGCGGACGCGACGCCCGACTGCACCAGATTGGCCATCGACGCGACCTGGGTCAGCGGCATCGAGAACTGGCGGGAGTACTGGATGAACGCCTGTACGTCGCCGATCGACAGGGTCCCGCTCGCGACCCGCAGTCCGCCGACGACCGCCACCAGCACATAGTTGAGGTTGGACACGAAGAACATCAGCGGCTGCATCACCCCGCTGTTGAACTGCGCCTTGAAACCGGCCTCGTACAGCGCCTCGTTCTGCTCGGCGAAGTCCTTCGCCGACTCCTCCTGCCGCCCGAAGACCTTCACCAGCGCATGACCGGTGTACATCTCCTCGATATGCGCGTTGAGCTTTCCCGTCGACTTCCACTGCTGGACGAAGTGGGGCTGTGAGCGCTTGCCCACCCTGGTCGCCACGACGACCGACAGCGGCACCGTCACCAGCGCGACCAGCGCCAGCAGCGGAGAGATCCAGAACATCATCGCCAGGACGCCGAGGATGGTCAGCAGCGAGTTGATCAGCTGCCCCATCGTCTGCTGCAGGGTCTGCGAGATGTTGTCGATGTCATTGGTGACCCGGCTGAGGATCTCGCCGCGCCTGGCCCGGTCGAAGTACGACAGCGGGAGGCGCGACAGCTTGTGCTGGACGTCCTCGCGCATCCGGTACACGGTCCGGTTGATCACCGTGATCGACAGCCGGGAGGAGACCAGTGCCAGCAGGCCGGACACCACGAACAGCCCGAGCGCCAGCAGCAGCACCTCGCCGACCGCCCCGAAGTCGATGCCCTCGCCGGGGGTGAAGGCGACCCCGGAGAGCATGTCGGCGAGCCCGTTGTCGCCCTTGTCCCGCAGGGCCTCGATCGCCTGAGCCTTGCTGGTGCCGCCCGGCATGCCCCGGCCGACGACCCCGGCGAAGACCAGGTCGGTCGCCCGCCCCAGCACCATCGGCCCGACCGCGGAGAACGCGACGCTCAGTACCCCGGCCGCCAGCATCATCCACAGCAGCGTCCGGTCCGGCGCGAGCTGCCGCAGCAGCCGCTTGCCCGAGCCCTTGAAGTCCATGGACCGCTCGACCGGACCCACCATCATGCGCCCCGCGGGTCCGGCCGGCCGGGGCCCGCCGCCCTGCCCGCCGCCCTGCCCGCCGCTCTGTCCGCCGCTCTGTCCCTGTCCGCTCATGCGGCCTCGGCCTCCGTCAGCTGCGAGAGCACGATCTCCCGGTAGGTCTCATTTCCCGCCATCAGTTCGCGGTGGGTACCCGTGCCCACCACGCGCCCCTCGTCCAGGACCACGATGCGGTCCGCGTCACGGATCGTGGACACCCGCTGGGCGACGATCACCACGGTCGCCTCGGCGGTCTCGCGCCCCAGCGCGGCGCGCAGGGCCGCGTCCGTCGCGTAGTCCAGGGCCGAGAACGAGTCGTCGAACAGATAGATCTCCGGGCGCTGCACCAGTGTCCGGGCGATCGCGAGCCGCTGCCGCTGCCCGCCGGAGACATTCGTCCCGCCCTGCGCGATGGGGGCGTCGAGCCCGCCCTCCAGCTCTCGTACGAAGTCGGCGGCCTGCGCGACCTCCAGCGCCTGCCACAGTTCCGCCTCGCTCGCGCCGGGCTGCCCGTACCGCAGATTGGTGGCCACCGTGCCGGAGAAGAGATACGGCCGCTGAGGGACGAGCCCCACGGTCCGCGCCATCAGCGCCGGTTCCAGTTCGCGGACGTTCACCCCGTTGACGAGCACCTCGCCGCCCGTGGCGTCGAAGAGCCGGGGCACCAGCCCGAGCAGGGTGGACTTGCCGCTGCCGGTCGACCCGATGATCGCGGTCGTCTCGCCGGGCCGCGCCACCAGCGCGACATCGCGCAGCACGGGCTCCTCGGCACCCGGGTAGCAGAACTCCACATCCCGCACCTCCAGATGCCCGTGCCGGAGCAGCTTCCGTACGGGAGCGGCCGGCGGCACCACGCTCGAATCCGTCCCCAGCACCTCCTCGATCCGCTCGGCGCAGACCTCGGCGCGCGGGACCATCATGAACATGAAAGTGGCCATCATCACGGCCATCACGATCTGCATCAGATACGCGAGGAACGCGGTGAGCGCCCCGATCTGCATCGCCCCGCTGTCGATCCGGTGGGCGCCGAACCAGACGACCGCGACGGACGAGACGTTCACCACCGTCAGAACGGTCGGGAACATCAGAGCCATCAGCCGGCCGGTGGCCAGTGACACATCGGTCAGCTCGGTGTTGCCCGCCCGGAAACGGTCCTTCTCGTACTCGTCGCGGACGAAGGCGCGGATGACGCGATTGCCGGTGATCTGCTCGCGCAGCACCCGGTTCACGGTGTCCAGCCGCTCCTGCATGGTCCGGAACAGCGGGCGCATCCTGACGACGATCACCGTCACCGCCGCACCGAGCACGGGCACCACGGCCAGCAGCACCGCGGAGAGCGTCACATCCTGGCCGAGCGCCATGATGATGCCCCCGAAGCACATGATCGGCGCGGAGACCATCAGCGTGAACGCCATCAGGACCAGCATCTGCACCTGCTGGACATCATTGGTCGTACGGGTGATCAGCGACGAGGAACCGAAGTGCCCGACCTCGCGTGCGGAGAAACTCTGCACCCGGTCGAAGACGGTGGCGCGGACATCGCGCCCGAGAGCGGCGGCGGTGCGGGCACCGTAGTAGACGGCGCCGATGTTGCAGACGACCTGCACCACACTGACGCCGATCATGACGCCGCCGAGGCGCAGGATGAAGCCCGTGTCCCCCTTGACCACCCCGTCGTCGATGATGTCGGCGTTGAGCGTGGGCAGATAGAGGCTGGCGCTGGTCTGGAGCAGTTGCAGCAGAACCAGCAGGGCGATCGGTTTCTTGTACGGACTCAGGTACGTCCGCAGCAGTTTTATCAGCACGCGGTCTCTCGGGGTCGACAGAATGGGGGGCCGGAGGCACCCCCATCTTGCGCCACCGGGGCACATGATCCCCAAGAGAATTATTCAAGGACCGGTCAAGATACGGGGCATAACCATGGATAGCGGCCCCCCTGCCCCGGCCGGATCACGACCCTCTGGTGCGCCGGTCCGACGGCGCGGCGGTCCGACGGTGCGGTGCTCTCCTGGCGCGGTGCTCTCCTGGCGCGGCGGTCCGGCCGGCGCGGCGCTGGTGACGTCGCTCCCCTGATGTCCCGCGCTCCGTGCTTCTACGGTGCGGCGGTGAAGGCTCCCGGATGCAGTTGCTCCCGCGTCGCGCCGTACTGCTGGCGCACCGCCTGGCCGACGGCCAGTTCGTCACCGGGCTCCAGCAACTGCGCGGCCGCGTCCTGCCAGACGGGCGGGGTGCCGGGGGACAGTGTCCCCTGGGACACGCCGAGGGCCCAGGCGGCCTGCCGCGCCGCGCCGAGCGCCGCGTAGTCGGCGGGCTGCGGTACGACGACCTGCGCGCCGAAGATCCCGGGGGCGGCGGTCTGGACCGCGGGCAGCCCGGCGCTCGCGCCGAGCAGAAAGACTCTGCGCACCTCCACCCCGCGCCCGCGCAGGACGTCCATCGCGTCGGCGAGCGAGCAGAGCATGCCCTCGAAGGCGGCCCGCGCCAGATGCTCGGGCTTCATCGACTCCCGGCGCAGCCCGGTCAGCGTGCCCGCCGTGTGCGGCAGGCGGGGGGTCCGCTCGCCTTCCAGATACGGCAGCAGTACGAGCCCGGATGAGCCGGGCGTGGACTTCATCGCCAGGTCGGACAGCTCTTCGAGACTGTCGAGACCGAGCAGGTCGGTGGCACCGCGCAGCGCCCGTACGGCGTTCAGGGTGTGCACCACCGGCAGATGCATTCCGGTCGCGTCCGCGTACGAGGTGATCATTCCGCTGGGGTCGGCCAGGGCCTCGTGGTGCACGGCCATCACGGAGCCCGAGGCCCCGAGCGACACCACCACATCGCCGGCCCGGACGCCGAGCCCGAACGCCGCGGCCATCGTCTCACCGGTCCCCGCGGAGATCAGCAGCCCCTCGGGCGTGGTCCCCGCGGCCTCGGCGGGGCCGAGCACCTCGGGCAGCGCGCACTGGTGGCCGAGCGCCAACTCGACCAGATCGGGCCGGTACGACCCGGTGCCCGCCGACCAGTATCCGGTCCCGGAGGCACTGCCCCGGTCCGTGGTCCTGCGGACCGGCCGCCCCAGCAGCTGCCACACCAGCCAGTCGTGCGGCTGGAGCACCCCGGCGACGCGCTGCGCCGCCTGCGGTTCCGAGCGGGCCAGCCAGCGGAGCTTCGCCACCGGGAGCGCGGCCTGCGGCACCGACCCGACCGCCTCGGCCCACGCCTGCCGCCCGCCCAGCGCGTCGATCAGATCCGCGGCGGCCACCTGGGCCCGCTTGTCGTTGCCGAGCAGCGCGGGTCGGACGAGCGCCCCCTGCTGGTCCAGCGGCACCAGCCCGTGCTGCTGGGCGGAGACCCCGATGGCCTCCACCCCTTCGAGCAGCCCCCCGGCCGCCGCCTCGCCGAGCGAGAGCAGCCACGCCTGCGGGTCGATCTCGGTGGCCTTCGGGTCCACGGGGTGCGCGGCATACCCCTGCCGCAGTACGGCACCCGTGTCCGTGTCACAGACGACGATCTGTGTGAACGCAGACGAACTGTCCAAGCCGGCGACTATCCCCATGGGGGAAGATTCTGCCCCACCCGCGGCGCGGCGGTGTCAGGTGTTGCTGGTTCCCCAGTCGTCCTCGCCGTTCGAGCCCCGCTCCCGCAGCGACCGTACGCGCTCCGCGACGGACTCGGGCATCCGGTCGCCGACCTTGTCGCTCACGGCGTGGAACGCCTTGCCCGCCACCTGCCGGCCGTTGTGCGCGGCGGATTCGGCGGCGTTGCGCACGGCGGGGTTCTGTGAGAACTCCCGTACGGATTTCTTCAGCTGCTCGTAGCGCTCGCGGCCGGCCCGCGTACCGATCACGTAACCCAGAGCCAGTCCGACGACGAACGTGACCTTGTACCGCATGGCGCTGCCACCCTTCTCCTGCGTACGTCGGTGCCCGGCGCCTACCCGTCGCGACCCGTGATCACGCGGGCCATACCGATTGGCGGAGCACCCCCCTGCTTGCGCTAATGTATGTGTCGCAGCGACCACACGCCCCCCGGGATACCCCGGTTGGGTACGTTCGGTGCAAACGCGACTATCCCCTGTAGCTCAATTGGCAGAGCAGCCGGCTGTTAACCGGCAGGTTACTGGTTCGAGTCCAGTCGGGGGAGCGCGATCCCCTGTAGCTCAATTGGCAGAGCATTCGGCTGTTAACCGGAGGGTTGCTGGTTCGAGTCCAGCCGGGGGAGCAGAGTCGGAACGGGACCCCTTGAGGGTCCTTTTTCGTGTGTTCTGCACAACTTCTGGAACCGCGCAGGGGGCAGCGCAGTCTTGTTGGTTGAGCGTTGCCGACCATCCGAGGCAGGAGATCGTATGAGCGGCTATGCTGCGGCAGACGGCGCGCACATTTGTGCGCGACGCGCCGTTAGGGGCGGTAGCTCAGCCGGTTAGAGCAGCGGACTCATAATCCGTCGGCCGTGGGTTCGAGTCCCACCCGCCCCACCGAGCGGCACCCGTGCAGAATCGTTCTGACCAGCCGAAACGTAACAGCAAGGGCTGCCCCTCAAACCGGGGCGGCCCTTCTTTCACCCTGCGGCCCTTCTTTCACCCTCAGGCCAGGATCCAGGGGAGCCGGGGCACAGCACGCGCGGCACGTCGGTCGGCGCACCGGTCGGCGAACACGTGCGGGGGCCCCCGGCCTGTCCCGGCC
>NZ_JBSGUP010000068.1:0-21518 GCF_053607985.1 Streptomyces sp. NPDC055078 | reverse complement strand
CGGGCATCGGTCCCACCGGCGCCGACATCTTTCTGCGCGAAGTACAGGACATCTGGCCCGAGGTGTCGCCCTATCTGGACGAGAAGGCGCTCCAGGGCGCCCGGCGGCTGGGCCTCACGGACGATCCGGCGCGTCTGGCGCGGTACGCGGAGCCGTCGCACGAGTCGGTCCTCGCCGCCGCCCTGGTCCGGGCGGCCCTGGACAGGAAAGCCGCCGAGGAGTGCCTGGTGGGGGCCGACCGGGGGCACGGCCGCTGATCGCACGGCCGCTGATCGTACGGGTTACGCCCTGCCTGGGCGGGGCTCCGCCACGGGCATGGCGGTACGGCCGGGGCGGGGTCCGGGTCCGGGTCGGGGCGGGCTCCGGGTCCCGGCGGGCCGACCGGTGCCCCCGGGCGGTCGCTCGGGGGCACCGGTGTGCTGTTGGCGCTCGGGTCGTGTCGTCGGAGTTCCGCGCGCCCGGGCCCGCTCTCCGGGCGGACGGCGCGGCTCTGACGACGCTTCCTAGCGTCCGGTCTGCCGACGCGCCCGGTCGGCGGTGTTCTCGACCGCCTCCTGGGTCTTTCCGGCGATCTGTTCGCCACGGCCCTCCATCTGGGTGCCGCGGTCGCCCGTGGCCCTGCCCGCGGCTTCCTTCAGCTTGCCCTTGGTCTGTTTGGCCTTCGCCTTGGCCTTACCCATGACGTGGTCCTCTCGTACGGTTCGGAAAGGGGTGAGAGGTGAGGAAGACATCGCCTCCATGACCTCCAGTAGTCATGTCACCACACTGTGCGATGTTCGGCTCTTCGGAGAGGCCGAGTACGGTCAGCCCGGTGAGCGGTCCCTGGGAGGGTGCGTGGTCACCGGCCCAGCAGCTCGTCGGAGATGATCTTCATCTGGATCTCCGACGTACCCTCGAAGATCTTCGTCAGCCGGGCGTCGCGCCAGTAACGCTCCACCGCGAAATCGGTCGTGTACCCCGCACCGCCGTGGATCTGGAGACCCTCGCTGGTCACCCGCTCGGCCATCTCCGTGGCATGCAGCTTCACCATCGACGCCTGGACGTTGGACGGCTGCCCCGCGTCGTAATCCGTACAGACACGGTGCAGCAGCGCACGGGACGCCTCGATCCGCGTCGCCATGTCGGCGATCTTGAAACGGATCGCCTGCTTGTCGGCGATCGGCTTCCCGAACTGCACCCGCTGACCGGCGTAGGCGATGGAGTCCTCCAGCGCCCCCCGCGCGAGTCCGATGGCCCGCGCCGCCGTATGGATCCGGGCGATCACCAGGTCACCCATCGCGACCCGGAATCCCCCGCCCTGCTCACCGACCGTCATCCCAGGCTCCACCCGCGCCCCCTCGAAGGACAGCTCCCAGGTCTTCCAGCCGTGGTATCCGATCTTGCGTACGGGGGTGCCGGTCACCCCATCGGGCAGCGTCCCCCGCTCCTTCGGCATCAGAAAACAGGTGATGCCCCGCGAGCGGTGCGCCGGATCCAGGGGCTCGGTGCGGGCGAAGACCTGGAGATAGTCGGAGCCGTCGGCGAAGGTGCACCACATCTTCTGGCCGGTGATCCGCCAGCCGTCACCGTCCCGCTCGGCCCGGCACCGCAGATTCGCCACATCGGAACCCGCCTCCGCCTCCGACAGCGCGAACGCGCTCAGGAACTCCCCCCGCGCCATCCTCGGCAGATAGTCCGCGCGCTGCGCGGCATCGAAGCCATGCGTGAACTGCTGGCCCCGCGCGATCAGACTCGCGACACTCATCCACCCGCGCGCCAGCTCCTCCACCACCAGGGCGTACTCGCAGACCCCGAGCCCCAGACCGCCGTACTCCTCCGGGATCAGGATGCCGAAGAACCCCAGTTCGGCCATCTTGGCCCGCAGTTCCATCGGGATCTCACCGGCCACCGGGTCCAGTTCGTTCGCCACCGGCAGCACCTCCTTGGCCACGAACTCCCGCGCCAGCGACCGGATCGCCAGCCGGTCCTCGCCGAGGAAAGGGGCGTTCTGCGGGGTGTCGTCGCGTGTGGTCACCGGTGCTTCCTTGTCCGCCCGTCCGGGCCGAGTCGTGGTACCCGGACGCGCGAACCCCGCCCGTCCGGAGCGTGAGGACGGCACCCCTGAGTCAGCGAGAGCCGTACGCCGCGACGTCAGCGGTGTCGGGACGTCGCGCGGGCCCGCCCGGGGCCCGGGCTCGGGTGCACCCGGTGCCGGTCCGGGGTCCGCCGGTGGGCGATCCGGCTCCGTACGGACCGTTCATCCGCACGCTATGTCACCGATCATCATCAGTACATCCTTGAGATGCCTTTGACCGTGATAGACAACCCCTATGGATCGTCGCCATCTCACGTACTTCATCGCGGTCGTCGAGGCCGGCAGCATCTCCGAGGCAGCCCGGCGTATGCATCTCAGCCAGCCCTCCGTATCCCAGGCCATCAAGGAGTTGGAGCGGGAGCTGCGTACCCCGCTCATCCAGCGCGGGCGCACCCTGACCCTGACCGCCGCCGGCCGCGCCCTCATCGGGCCGGCCCGCCGGACGCTGCGCGCCTTCGATGGAGTGCGGGCCGCGGTCGAGCAGGTCGACCGGCTCACCTCGGGCGTCCTGGACCTCGCGATCGAGGCCCGGCTCGGCGTCGACCCCACGCTGTCGCTGATCACCCGGTTCCGGGAGCGCCACCCCGGGGTGCGGCTGCGGATCCATGAGGCCGCGCCCGATGTGGAGGGCCTGGACAGTCTGCGCCGGGGCGAGGCGGAGCTGCTGCTGCACAGCCGTGCCGCCGCCTACCCCAAGTACCGGTCGGTACGGCTGCCGCTCAGCGAGACCTTCGCGGTGTTCCCGCCGGGCACCGAGCCGCTGCCGGACGGCCCGCTCCAACTGGCGGACCTCGTCGGCCGCAATATCGTGATGGGGCTGGCCCGGCAGTCGGAGCTGCGGGTGTGGTTCGCCGCCGAACTGGCCGCCCGCGAGCTGCCCCCGCTCAGCGTCGTCGTGGAAACGGTGCACCGCGAGGCGATCGTCCCGCTCGTCCTCGCCGGGGTGGGCACCACCGTCCTCCCCGAGGCGGAGGCACGGGCCGCCGAGCGTCTGGGGGCCGTCGTGAGGGCGCTGGACTTCGTCGTCCCCCGCACCTGCTACCTCCTGCACCGGGGTGACCCGCTCTCCCCGGCGGCACAGGCGTTCCGCGACCTGGCCGCCCCGGAGCAGGCCCCCGGGGCGGCGGACACCTCGGAACCGGCGTGAACTCAGCGGTTCACGTTCAGCCGCGGAGGCCGAAGGTCTCGGAGAAGCGGCCCACCATCAGGTCCGCGCCCTTGTACTGCGCGGTCACATCGGGGCCCAGCAGCTCCCCGCCGGGCAGTTCGGCCGCGCCGCCCGACGGGCCCAGCGGCAGCAGGATGGCCGCCGGTCCCGGCTCGTACGCGGCCAGTTCCGTACCGCCGGCGATCAGGGACGTGATGTTCCCCGCGATCACTTCGGCGTGCTGGATGGCGGCGCCGGCCCGCTTGGCCTCGGCCACATCGGTGATGTCACCGAGGGCGAAGACCGTGGTCTGGCCCTTGACCTGGAGGCTGGGCGTGACCTCGACATGCCCGCTGGCCAGCCGGGCCCCGGCGAGCGGCCCGGCGAGATAGTCACTGGCCGGGGTGACCCCGTAGGCGCGGAACCACACATCCGCGCTCACCTCGGCGCCCGCCCGGGTGGTGACGGTGAACGCCTCCGCCGTTCCGGTCTCGGTCGGCGGCTCCTGTGCCAGCGAGTCCCCGAGGCGGAGTTCGATACCGAGGCCGTCAAGCTGGCGCAGGATCTCCTTGCGGAACGGGTCGGAGTAGTCGCTCAGAATGCCGGGCGCCGGGTCGATGATGACGACCTGCTTCCCGGGCCACTGGGCCTTGATCTCCCCCGCGAATTCGAGCCCCACCGGCCCCGCGCCGAGGATCAGCACCCGGTCCGCCGCGGTGAGCTGCTTCCGGGTGCTGCCGAACTTCTCCAGCGATGCGGCGGAATCGTCCAGATCGCTCTTCGCCGGGAACGGGTAGCCGGAGCCTGTGGCCAGCACGATGTAGTCGGCGGCCAGCTGTCCGCCCGTACCGAGCGTCACCGACCGGGGCTCGACGCGGACGGCCCGGTCGCGTACGACCCGGCCCTTGCTGAGCAGCCGGTCGTAGGGCAGGAAGATCCCCGGCGCGAAGTCGGCGTCGACCGCCGCGCGCAGGGCACCGACATTGTGCAGAAAGGCGTCCTTGGGCTCGACGAGCGTCACATCGGCGATGTCGTCCAGCGCCTTGGCCGCGGCGCTGCCGCCGTATCCGCCGCCGATGATCACAACTTTGGGGGGCATGGAGTCTCCAGTACAGGTATGAGTGCGGTATCGGTCCCGGGGTCCGGGGTGCGACCAATCTCAGAACTGTACGGCTGTTGAGTTTTATTCCGGGGGTGCCCCGGCATGACGCCCCGGGGCCGTCGGCCCACCGGGTGCTCGCGTCCGGCTGGTGGTCCCGTGGTGCCGCGCGGGTGGGGCGAACATCGCCAGCAGTGCCTGACCAGCGTCCGGGAAGGGGGCCAGACGGTACCGTTCGGGCGGCTCCGCCCCCATCAGATGGCGTACGAGATAGTCCCAGCGGCGGCGGATGACATACGGCTCGTAGCCATGGAATCCGTGCTCGGCCCCGGGCACGATCAGCAGGTCGAAATCGGCGTTGGCGGCGATCAGGCGGGCCACGAGGCCCATGGTGAGATGCGGGCTGACGTTGTCGTCCAGCTCGCCGTGGACCAGGAGCAGTTTCCCGGTGAGCCGGGAGGCGAGTTCGCCGTTGTCGGCCTGGGCGTAGGTCCGCTCGTCGTAGGGGCCCTGGTACGCCTCTCCCCAGAGCGCCTGGTAGAAGCGCTGGTCGTGGTTGCCGCACTCGGCGACCCCGACCGTGAAGAAGTCCGGGTGGGTGAGCAGCGCCCGTGCCGTGGCGAAGCCGCCGCCCGAGCGGCCGAAGAGGCCGACCCGGCCGAGGTCCAGCCAGGGGCGGGTGCGCGCCAGCCCGCGCAGGGCGGCGACATGGTCGTCCAGGCAGCCCGCGTCACCGAGTCTGCCGTACGACAGATCGTGGAAGGACTTGGCACGGCCCGGGGTGCCGCGCCCGTCGAGCGCGACGACGGCGAACCCGAGCGCGGCGACCGCCTCCGCGTCATAGCCGTAGGGACCCGGGTCGAACGTGGGCCGCACCCGGTGGGTCTGCGGGCCGGGATAGGGGTGGTCGACGACCGGATAGCGCCGGGCAGGGTCGAATCCGTACGGCCGGTACAGCACACCGTGGATATCGGTCACCCCGTCGGCGGCCTTGACCCGGAAGCGCTCGGGCGGCTGCCAGCCCGCCGCGACGAGCCGGGACACATCCCCTCGCTCCAGTTCCACCATGACGGCGCCGTCCCAGGAGCGGACCGTGGTGACCGGGGGATGCTCCGGGGTGGAGGCGCTGTCGATGAAGTACGCCCCGGACGGCGGCAGGGTCACCGTGTGGTCGAGTTCGTCGTCGGTGATCCGGGTGAAGCCCGATCCGTCGAGGCCGACGCGGCAGAGCTGCCGCGCATAGGGGTCGGCCGCCACCAGCCCCGACGCGAGGAAGAAGACGACGCCCGCCTCCTCGTCCACGCGCACGATCTGCTGGACGGCCCAGGCACCGCCGGTGACCCTTCCGGCAGGACGGGGCGAGGCAGCGCCTTCCGCCGCGCGGCCCGGAGCGGAGTCCGCCGCGTGAGCCGGGGCAGCGCCTTCCGCCGCGCGGCCCGGACCAGCCGGGGTCACATCGTAGAGATAGAGATGCCCCCAGTCGTCGCGCTGGGAGTACCAGAGCACTTTCCGGCCCTGGTCGAGCACCCTGACCATGGGGTCCTGGAGGTACTGCTGCGCGGGCTCGGTCCTGGTGGCCGACGACTCCTCGACGAGCAGGCGTACGGCTCCGGTCACCGCGTCGAGGCGGTACAGGCTCAGGGTGCGGTAGTCGCGGGACTGGTCGAGGTAGTACACGGCGAGTCCGCCGTCGTCCCACCAGATCTTGCCCTGGAAGACCGGTGACATATGGGGGACGAGTACGGTCGCGTCCTCGGGCGCGAGCGCGGTGCCGGTCTCGATGTCGAGGACGACGACGACCGCGGTGGGGAGTTCACTGTCCCCGGGCACGGCGAAGCGGGTGGTGTGCAGGGCGGGCCGGCCGCCGTCCGGTGGCGCGGACTCGACCAGATGCATCGGGAGTACGGCGCTCTGGTCGAGCCGGTGGGTCACCAGCCGCCGTGAGTCGGGCGACCAGACGGCGGCGGGCGGCAGCGCCTGGACGCCGAGGTTGCGCAGGGTGATACGGAACCCGGCGGCATCGGGGTTGGTGGCGTAGGGGCGGTCCGGGGTGCCGTCGTGGGTGAGCCGCCGCTCATCGCCGGTCGCGACCGAGCGCAGCCACAGATCGTGGTCCCGGCAGAACGCGGCCCACCGGCCGTCCGGGGAGCGCGCTTCCGCGGCACCGGCCGGGTACCCGCCCGCCGGATCCCCGCCCGCCGGCTGTTCGTCCACCGACGGTTCGTTCGCCGACGGTTCGTCCCCCCACTCACGGGTCCCGGCGCGGGGGTCGACGACGACCACACGCGGCCCGTCCCCGGTCTCGGTCCGGTACCAGAAGCGGTCGCCGTCGAGCCAGTTCGGTACGACCTTTCCGCCGAGGACGAGCCGGGACCGGTGGTGGCCCAGGAGTTGTTCGGCACGCCGGTAGTCATCGGCGTGGAGCGCTGGCGTCGGCATGGCTGCCCTTTCCGCTGGTTCGGTTCCAGGTTCCGCTGGGTCGGTCCCGGGTGGGGCGGGTGAGGTGCTCAGAGACACACGGTGACACGGCCCACCACCCGGTAGGCGTCATCCACCGCCGGGAGGACGTCCCAGCGGTCGAGGGTCGAGCAGGGGTGCGAGATGCCGAAGCCGAGCCGGTCGCCCACGGCGAGACCGTGGTCCGGCGGCACCCGGAGATAGGCGTGCTGGTCGTTGAGGCCGACGACCTCGATACCGCCGGGGAGGTCCTTCGGCCGGCCGTCGCGGGTGCGCAGGGCGGCCGGGACCGGGTGGCCGGCGTCCGATCCGGTGTCCCTTCTGCCGAAGTCACAGATCGCGGAGCCCGGTTC
Organism: Streptomyces sp. NPDC055078; assembly: GCF_053607985.1. Lineage (NCBI taxonomy): Bacteria > Bacillati > Actinomycetota > Actinomycetes > Kitasatosporales > Streptomycetaceae > Streptomyces > Streptomyces sp. NPDC055078. The sequence goes on along the minus strand of NZ_JBSGUP010000068.1, from coordinate 14,388 downwards.
GGGCAGGGACAGCACACTGCTCCACAGTTCCAGCGCGGGCCGGAGCCTGCGGAGTCCCGGCTGGTCGAGCGGTGAGACATCCGCGTACATGCCGTGGTCGTGGAACGCGTAGCCGCCGCTGCGCAGCACCAGCCGGCACCCCGCCGCACGGGCGGTGGAGGTGAGGAAGGTGTCGACCACGGCGTCGAAGAAGGAGCTGCCGCCGAGGGTGACCAGCGCGCGTTCGGCGGGGACGAGCCCTTCGGCGGTGAGGTGTCCGGCGAGTTCGAGGGCGTCGAGCGTCAGCTCCCGTACCCGCCGGAGTGTGGTGTCGTCGCGCGCCGTGCCGAGCAGGCCCTCGAAGGCCGCGACGCCCGCGAGGGCGAGCCGGGGGGCCGCGCGGCTGATCCGCCGGGCGACCGGGAGCGCTTCGGCCACGGAGCGGGCGCCGCATCGGCCGCCGGGAGTGCCGAGTTCGACGAAGACCCGCAGCGGGTTACGGACGGCTCGCGGTTCGTGTTCCCGCATCGCCCGGTCCAGCAGGGCCACCGCCTGGGGTGAGTCGGCGAACACATGGATCTCGGCGGGGTCGCCGGGAGCGGCCAGGGCTTCGGCGATCCAGGCGAGACCTGCGGGGTCCACCACCTCGTTCGCGATCAGGATCGTGCGGGCTCCCCAGCCGTGGACGACCCTGGCCTGCCGGGCGTTGGCGACGGTCAGCCCCCAGGCGCCCTCGCGGTGCTGGAGGGCGGCGACCTCGGGCGAGAGCGCGGTCTTGTTGTGCGGTGCCAGCAGGACGTCGTGGGCGTGGCAGTACAGCGCCATCGCGTCGATGTTGCGGCGCAGATGGGAGTCCCGGACCAGGGCGACGGGCGAGGGAGTGCCGTCGCCGAAGACGGAAGGCGCCCCCGCGCCGACGTCGCCCGGCGGGGACGGCCGGTCCCCGCCGCCCTGCTCCCTGCCGCCCTGTCCCGCACCGTCCAGTCCCCCGCCCTCCGGCCCTCTGCCGTCCAGCCCCTTCCCGTCCAACTCCTCACCGTCCGGCCCTCTGCCGATCAGCCCCCTGCCGTCGAGTGGCGCCCCCTTGGGCGGTGTCCCGCTCCCCCGACTGTCCTCGAACGGTCGCATCCGCTTTCCTCCCGGTCCGGTGACGGGCCCCTCCGAGCCGATGTCTGGCGCACCCGGAGTCCCGCTGTTATTCTCACGGCATGACGGGCGTCACGCAACTGAAAGATAAAGATGGCAGGCTGGCCCTCGACTGGCAGATGCCGTCCACGAGGCAGAACAGCCTCATCACCGATCTCTGCCTCCAGTACCTGGCACAACTGGGTGACTGGCTGCCGTCGGCCGGATACGTACGGCTGCTCGGAGACCTCGGGGTCCCGGAGAACAGCGCGAGAACGGGGCTCCACCGCATGACGAAGGGAGGGTTCCTCGGCCGGGAGACACGCGACGGTGTGAGCGGATACGCGCCGACCGCCGACTGGCGCCGCTATATGAGCAAGCGCTACCCGGAGCTGCTCGACGACCACGACGAGCCGTTCACCGGATGGACCCTGCTCAGCTTCTCGATCCCCGAGTCACGCCGCGCGGACCGGCATGTCCTGCGCTCCTCCCTGGCCCGTCAGGGCTTCGGTACCGTCGCGAACGGGCTGTGGGTCCGGCCCGACAGCACCCGCGCCCCCGTCGCCGAACTGATCGAGCAGCTCGGCTTCAGCGAGGACGTCCACCTCTTCACCGCGGCCCGGTACCAGGGCTCCGGGGATCTGCGCACGTTCGCCTCGCAGTGCTGGGACCTCGACGCCCTCGACCGGCAGTACCGGGACTTCATCACCGAGCGCCAACAGCGCGACCCCGCCGGCCGGCCGGCCGCACCGGAGCCCCGGCAGGCTTTCACCGATCTCACCGCCACCCACAACCAGTGGCGGCTGATCGTCCAGGCGGACCCCCGGCTGCCCGCCGAGGCCCTGCCCGCCGACTGGACCGGGCACGATGCCCGGGCCCTGGTGGAGAACCTCCTGACCACCCTGTACGCGCCGGCGCTCGCCCATGTCAGGGCGACGCTCGACGCCACCAAGACCAGATCACGGCGGAGGCAGTCCGAGCGGTAAGCCTGCTCCGTCCCGTGGTCCCGCGAATCCCGTCCACGTCCACCCGGCGCCCGGCCTGAAGGCAGGCCGCCGGGTGATGAGGAGACACAGATGAGGGCTCCACGACGTTCCATAGCCGCTGCCGTGTGCTGCGCATTCGCCCTCGCGGCCTGCTCCGGTGGAACGAACACCCCGAACCAGCCGGCACCCGAGCCGGGCGACCCCGCCGGGCAACCGATCTCGGTACGCCTCCCGGCCGGTCCCACCGATATCGATCCGCACACCACCAACCAGGCGATCGGCCGCGAACTCGGCTTCTACACCTACGACACCCTGCTGCACCTGCGGAACGGAAAGATCGTCAGCGGTCTCGCCACCGCATGGCGCCAGGACTCCCCCACCCGGTACACCTTCGACCTGGATTCCCAGGCCACCTGCGAGGACGGACACCGGCTCACCGCCGCCGACATCAAGGCGAACTTCGACCGGGTGCTCGACCCGAAGACCGGCGGCCCCTTCGCCGCCACCTTCCTCGGCAGCACGGACCTCAAGGTCGGTGTCGCGAAGGAGAAGCCGCAGGAAAGGAAGCCGAAGGAGGGGAAGCCGAAGGAGAGGCTGACCGTCGACCTGCCGTCGCCGAACAGCGATCTGCTGACCGGACTCACCACCTTTCCCAGCATCATCTGCCCCCAGGGCCTCAAGAACCCCAAGGCCCTGACCACCAAGACGTTCGGCACCGGCCCCTGGACCCTCAAGGAAGCCGTACCCGGCGACCACTACACGATGAAGCCCCGCAAGGGCTACACCTGGGGCCCCGGCGGAAACACCACCTGGGACGTCCGGACACCCACCGAACTCACCCTGAAGGTGGCGGAGAGCGAGTCCACGGGCGCCAATCTGTTCCTCAGCGGACAGCTCGATGTGACATCCGCCGCGGGCAGCACCCAGGACAGGCTCCGCACCTCCGGCGATGCCTTCTCCCGCCGGACCAGCCGGGCCGTCATCCACCTCTACTTCAACCAGCGGGCCGGGAAGAAGCCGGCCGACGCGCGGATCAGGGCAGCACTCACCCGGGCCGTCGACCGTACGGCCCTGGCGAAGGTCGCGATGGACGGAAAGGCCGCGCCCGCGCCGAGCCTGATCCTCGACTCCGCCCCCTGCTACGACAAGGGCGCGGGCGGGCGGCTTCCCGCGTACGACCCCGCCGCGGCCGAGCGGGACCTCGCCGGGAGCGGACTGCGTATCAAACTCCTGGCGTCGAGCAGCAATCTCTCCGGCGAGGTGGCGACGGCCGAGTTCCTGGCCGATGCCTGGAAGCGCGCCGGTGTCGACGTCACGATCGACACCCCCGACGGCGCCACCGCGGTGGAGCGCCTCTTCTCCGGGAGCGACTGGGACGTGGCCGTCCTCGCACAGAGCGGTATCACCGTCCCCAGTGTCCTCACTCCCTATTTCTCCGGTCCTGCCGCTCCCCAGGGGCGGAACTTCAGCTCCATCGGCAACCCCGAGTACACCCGGATCGCCGCCGAGGCGCTCGCCGCGACCTCGAAGCCCGCGGCCTGCGCCGCCTGGAGCAAGGCGGAGGCCGCTCTGTACGGGCGGACCGATGTCGTCCCGCTCTACTACGACGTGGTCCGCTACTACGGCAAGGGCGTCTCCTTCGATGTCGGCGGCTTCACCGGGTACACCATCGTGCCGACGAGCTTCCGGGTGACCCGCTGATGTCCGCCGTCGGCCGACTGCCCGGCCGGGCCCGGAGCCGTATCCCCCTGCTGCCCCCCGGCGCGGGCGACTGGGCGGGGTTCGTCCTGCGCCGCCTCGCCCAGCTCGTCGCGGGTGTCGCCGTGCTCGCCACCGTTGTCTTCCTCGCGCTGCGCGCCGTCCCGGGCGATCCGGCCCGGCGGATCGCCGGGGCGAACGCGACGGACGCGTACGTACGGCAGCTCCGGGACGACCTCGGCCTCGACCGCCCGCTGCTGGAGCAGTACGGAGCCTTCCTCGGCCGGCTCGCCACCGGCGACTTCGGCGACTCGTTCACCAGCGGCCGTCCCGTCGGCGATGTCATCGGCGAGCGTCTGCCGGCGACGGCGTCGCTGGCCGTGGCCGCCTTTGTGGTGATCATGCTGTGCAGTCTGGTCCTGGGGCTGCTGGCCATCGCGGTCACCCGGTGGCGGCCCGGCCGGACCTGGGAGCGGATCTTCGCGGGCGGCACCGGAACGGTGGCGTCGATTCCGGAGTTCGTCGCGAGCACCTATCTCATCCTGGTGTTCGCGGTGTTCCTGTCCTGGCTGCCCGCCGGGGGGAACCAGGGGCTGACGGCCATGGTCCTGCCGGTCGTCGCCCTGAGCCTGCGGCCCGTCGCCGTCCTCACCCGGATCGTGCGGGCCGAGGGCCTGGCCGCCTTCGAGTCCGACTACATCCGGGTGGCGCGGTCGAAGCGGCTGCCCGCAAGGCTGATCTATCTGCGTCATCTGCTGCCGAACGTGCTCACCAGCAGTCTGACCGTCGGCGGGCTGCTGCTGGGCGCCATGCTCGGCGGCACGGTGATCGTCGAGAATCTGTTCGCCTGGCCGGGCCTCGGCAGCCAGGTCGTCGCCGCCGTCGTCGCCCGCGACTACCCCCTCGTCCAGGGCATCGTCATCGTGCTCGGCACGGCCGTTCTGCTGATCAACGCCCTGGTCGATGTGGTGCTGGCGATCGCCGATCCCCGTTCGCTGGTGGTGTCGCCATGACACACACGATCTCCGCGCGGGTGCCCGCCGGAAACCGGACGAGGACCTGGCGGTTCGCCACCGCCGTCGCCGTCCTGGCCGTACTCGCCCTGATCATGCTGGCGCCCACCCTGATCGGTGACGCCGCCACCAGGGCCGTACCCGCCGAGGCACGGCAGGGTCCCAGCGTCCGGCACCTCCTCGGCACCGATACCCTCGGCCGGGACGTCCTGCTGGGGACCCTCGCGGCGGGCCGCCTCAGCCTGACCCTGGCCGTCGGTGCGGCGCTGCTCGGCGCCGTCGTCGGATTCACCGGCGGGGCGCTGGTCAGTGTGCTCCCCGCGCGCTCCCGCCAGTTGCTGATGCGGGGCATCGATGTGGCGATCTCCTTTCCGCCACTCGTCCTCGCCCTGCTGCTGACCACCGTCATCGGCGTCGGCGCCCGGGCCGTGGTGATCGCCGTCGGACTGGCGCTCGCCCCCGGGTTCGCGCGGACGGCCGCCACACTCGCGCTGTCCATCGGCGGCCGGGAGTTCGTCACCGCGTCGAAACTGCTCCGGGTGCCCGCGCACCGCGTCGTCCTGCGGCACATCATCCCCAATATGTCCGCCACGCTGGTGATCCTCGGCTCCGTCGCCATCAGCAACGGACTGATCGCGATCTCCGGTCTGAGCTTCCTCGGCATCGGCGTCCAGCCGCCGTCGGCGGACTGGGGGCGGATGCTGACCCAGGGCCTGGACCAGATGTTCACCCAGCCCGCCCTGCCCCTGGGGCCGGTGACGGCCATTCTGCTCACCGGGATCGGCATCAGCTTCGCGGGTGAGCGGCTCGCCGAGCGGCTCGACCCGCTGCGGCGGTCCGCCGCCCCGGCCCGGCCGGTTCCCCCGCCGCGTACCGCACCGGCCGCCCGGCCGCCGGAGCCGTCGGAATCGGCCGTACTCGCCGTCCGGGGCCTGTCCGTCTCCTATGCGGCCGACGGCGAACGGGTGCCCGTGCTGCACGACATCGACCTCACACTCGGCGGACACGACTCGCTGGGCATCGTCGGTGAGTCCGGCAGCGGCAAGAGCACCCTGGCACTGGCGGTGGCGGGCCTGCTGCCGCCCGGTGCCGAACTCTCCGCGGCCGAACTGCGCTTCAAGGGGCACGATCTGCTCGCCCTCGACGGCGGGCCCGATCCACGGACCGTGGAGATGTCCTTCGTCCCGCAGAACCCTGCGACCGCGTTCAACCCGGCGCTGCGGCTCGGCCGCCAGCTGACGGAGTCGGTACGCCACCACCGGAAGGTGCCCCGTAGGGCGGCAACCGCCCAGGCCGTCGCCAAACTGGACGAGGTCGAGATCACCGAACCGGCCATGCGCCTCAAGCAGTACCCGCACCAGCTCTCGGGCGGCATGCGCCAGCGCGCGCTGCTCGCCATGGGGCTGATGGGCGAACCGTCCGTCGTCCTCGCCGACGAACCCACCACCGCGCTCGACGTGGTCGTGCAGGCCGGGGTGCTCGATCTGATCCGCGAACTCCAGGACCGGTACGAGCTGAGCCTGGTGCTGATCTCGCACGATGTCTCGGTCGTGGCCCAGGTCTGCCGCCGGATCGCCGTGATGTACCGGGGCCGGATCGTCGAGCAGGGCCCCACGGCCGAGGTGCTCGCCAACCCCCGGCATCCCTACACCCAGGCGCTGATCGCCGCCGTGCCGACACTCGACATGGACATCGGCGCGGATCTGGCCGGCGCCCACAGTCCCGGCGGCACCGGATCGGGCAGCGGCACCGAGGCCCCCGGGGACCCGGCGGACCCGGCAGACCGCACGATCCCGGCGGACCCCATGCTCCCGGCGAACCCGGCGGGCGGTGGATGCCCCTACCGGGCGCTGTGCCCGATCGCGGCGGAGCGGTGCGCCGACTGGGAGCCCGCCCTCCATCCGGTCGGCGCGTCCCACCGGGTCGCGTGTCTGACCGCCGAACCCCACACCACGCCGGAGGACCACCAGTGACGACCTTGACAGCCCGGAACGTGACCGTCGGCTTCGGCCGCGGCCACAAGTCCGTCACCGCTCTCGACGATGTGGCACTGACCCTGGAACAGGGGGCCCGTATCGGGGTGGTGGGGGAATCCGGTTCCGGAAAATCGACGCTGGCCAACGCGCTGTTCGGACAGGTGCCCCTGGCGAGCGGAACCATACGCCTCGACGGCAGAGCGGTCGAGCTGCGGCGCGGCCGGGACCGGGCCCTGCTCTACCGCAGGCTCCAGATGGTGTTCCAGAACCCGTATCTGTCGCTCGACCCCCGGCTGCGGATCGGCCGCTCGCTGCGGGAGGCGCTGGAGCACCGCGACGGGGAGCGTTCGGCGCTGCCCACCACGGCGGCGATGCTCGCCCAGGTCGGCCTCCCCGAGCGGACCGCCCGCGCCTATCCCCATCAGCTGTCCGGGGGACAGTGCCAGCGGGTGGCCATCGCGCGGGCGCTCGCCGCGGCGCCGGACATCCTGGTCGCCGACGAACCGACGACCGCTCTCGACGTCACCACCCAGGCATCCGTGCTGACCCTGCTGCGGGGCCTCAACCGCGAGACGGGCATGGGGATGCTGTTCATCTCCCACAACCTTCCCGTGGTGCGCTATATGACGGAGACCGTGCATGTCATGTACGCCGGGCGGATCGTCGAGTCGGGCCCGACCGTGAGCGTCCTCGGCGCACCGCGCCATCCCTACACCCGGATGCTGATCGACGCCGTCCCGTCCCTCACCGGGCCGCGCGTCCTCGCTCCCGCGAGAACATCGCCCGACCCACCCGCCCAGGACCGGGGGGCCGGCTGTGTTTTCGCAGCCCGCTGCCCGCAGGGCCCCATCGGCCGGCCGGAGCGTACGCGATGTCTGCGCACCCGCCCCGCTCCGGCGGACCGGGAACCGGGGCACACCACGGCCTGCCACTTCCCCCTGTCCGGGGACACCACCACCCAGGAACCGACACCCATGACCGCGAACAGGGGGACCCACCCGTGAGCCCGCACCACAGGGACCGGACCGCGCTGCAGGAACTGCTGGAGGAGACCGCGTACGGCATGGGGATCGCCGGGGCGCAGCTCGCGCTCGCCGTCGGCGACGACCTCATCGAGTGCGCGACCGGGCGGGCGAACGCGCTCACCGGCCATCCGGTGACACCGGACACGATCTTCCAAGTGGGTTCCACGACCAAGCTGTTCACCGCGGCACTGATCATGCAGCTCGTGGACGAGGGCCTGCTCGGGCTCGACACCCCGGTCGCCCGGTATCTGCCCGATGTCCCGCTGGCGTCGTCGCCTGAGGCGGCGGACATCACCCCGAGGCAGCTGCTGTCGATGACCAGCGGGCTGGACAACGGCCCCTACCGGGACACCGGGCGGGGTGACGAGGCGGTCGCCGCGTACGCCGGACTGCTGGCCGGGATTCCCCTGATCTCGGCGCCCGGCGAGCGGTTCGGCTACAGCAATGCCTCCACGGTCGTGTCGGGCCTGCTGATCGAGCGGCTGACCGGAGAGACCTGGGACGTGGCGCTGCGGTCGCGGCTGCTGGAACCGCTCGCGCTGCGCCGGACGGCGACCCTCCCTGAGGAGCAGGTCTACCACTCGGTCGCCGTGGGCCATGACGCGGGCGCCGGGCCCGCCCGGCTGCGGCGGCCGTGGATCATCGGCCGCGGGATGGGCCCGGCCGGGACCACCCTGTGCGCCGCCGCCGGTGACCTGGCGCGGTTCGGTCAGGCCCTGCTGGGCGGCGGGCGCCCACCCGGCGGGCCCCGGGTGCTGTCCCCGGAGTCGGCGGCCACCCTGCACACCCGGACCGCCGACGTACCGGCGAAGTGGTTCGCGGACGGCTGGTGCGTCGGTCCGTTCCACAAGACCTGGGACGGCACCGATATCTACGGGCACTCGGGCACCAACATCGGAGGTTCGTCGCTGCTGCTGTGGGTGCCGGACCACGACGCCGTCATGGCGGTGACGATGAACGTCCCGGCCAGGGGGTACGAGTTCACCGACCGGCTCCTCGGCCGGCTCTTCCCCGATGTGCTGGGGGTCGCCAAGCCGTCCCGGCCCCGTCCCGACGACCTCCGTACCGTCGACACCGGCCTCTACACCGGCAGTTACGACAGCTACGGCTTCCGCTACGAGGTGTCCGGCCACGACGGCAGGCTCTTCCTCACCAGGAACGCGCTCAACGGCGACAACTTCGAGCAGCGGGACGATCTGCCGCCGCTGACGACCGAGCTGAGGCCCATCGGCGAGCACCGCTTCTTCCCGGGCGACGACGAGATCACCACCCATCACACCTGGGACATCGCGTTCGTCTTCGACGGCTCCGGCGGCACCGACGGATTCAACGGCACCGGCGGATTCAACGGCGAGAAGCGGGCGAGCGGGCTGATGAACGGGGCCTTCGGCGCGCGGAGGGCGGTCAGGTGACCGGCTATCCGCGTACCCCGAGGACCACACCCACCCGCAGGCGCGAACTCGTCGGCTACGACTCCGGGGCGGTCCACGCGGTCCTGGACGAGGCGCTGATCTGCCATGTGGGATTCGTCGTCGCGGGCGAGCCGGTGGTGCTGCCGACGACCCATGTACGCGTCGGCGACCGGGTGTACGTCCATGGCTCCACCGCGGCGCGGCTGCTGCGCACGGTGGGACCCGAGGGCGTCCCGGTCTGCCTCACCGCCACCCTCGTGGACGGACTGGTCCTCGGGAAGCGCCACTTCACCCACTCGCTGAACTACCGCAGCGTCGTCGTCCACGGCCGCGCACAGCTGGTCGGGGACGCGCGCGAACGCGCCGAGGTGCTGGCCGCCCTCGTCGACCATGTCGTACCGGGGCGCTCGGCCGACAGCACCGCGCCCGACGCACGGGAGCTGGCGGCGACCGCGCTGCTGAGAATCCCGCTGCGGGAGTCGTCGCTGAAGTCGCGTACGGGCCCGCCCGTCGAACCCGGCACCGACCCCAGCGGCGAGGGCACGGCCACCGGTTCCGGCGATGACCACTGGTCGGGCGTCATCCCCGTCGCAGTGGCCTTCGGCCCGCCGAGCCCCAGCGCGGCGGCACCCGGCGCACCGGCCTATATCGAGCAGTACACGCGCCCGCGTCCCCCGGACGCGGGCCCGAACGGCAAGGACACACCGTGAACGACTACGAGCCCTTCCTCGGCAGCTGGACCGGACCCGCGCCCGATACCGTCGGCGGCCCCGTACGCATCACCGTTCGTGCCACCGGCGCGAGCGGTCCGCCCGAAGTGGTCCTGGGGTTCGAGGCGCTGGGCGCGCCCACCCCGCTCACCGGCGTCGGCATCGAGGGCGGCAGGCTCACGGGCGGCATGGGCCCCACCCGGCTCGCCGTCGAACGAACCGGCCATACCCTCACCGGCTCCCTGACCTCGGCCGTCCTGCCCGATCTCGACTTCGAGCTGCGCCGCGGCCACCCCAGGGACGGGGTCTTCTCCTCACCGCTGCGGACCCCGGACAGCGGTGGCGGCCCGGACCGGCCGCCCACCGGGACGGCGGGCGCCCTGGTCGAGGCCGTCGAGGACGGCAGGCTGCCCTGGGTGAACAGCCTCCATCTCATCGAGGGCGGCGAACCGGTCCTGGAGGAGTACTTCTACGGGCGCGGCCCCGAGAATCTCCAGTCGCTGCAGTCGGTCACGAAGTCCATCACCGCGCTCCTCCTCGGCACCCTCGTGGCCGAGGGGGCCATCGCCATCGACGATCCGGTCCACCGCCATCTGCGGCACCGCAAGGGCACCCGCTGGGTGGACGAGGCGTACGGCATCACCGTCCATGAACTGCTGTCGATGTCGGCGGGACTGGAGTGGGACGAGGTCAACACCCCCTACTTCGACCCGGCGAACGACGCCACCAGGATGAACGGCGCCCCCGACTGGATCGAGTACGTCCTCGACAAACCGCTCACCTCGCGGTACCGGCCCGGGGACTTCTCCTACCAGAGCGGTCTGTCCCTGCTGATGGGCGAGGTCATCCGCGCGGTGACCGGGCAGCCCGTCCCGGAAGCGGCCCGGCAGCGCCTGTTCGAGCCCCTGGGCATCGACCGCTTCCACTGGATGACGATGCCGGACGGCACCTGTCACACCGGCGGCGGACTGTGGCTCAGGCCCCGGGACTTCGCGAAGTTCGGCCGGCTCGTGCTCGCCGGAGGTGTCTGGGAGGGCCGGCGGATCCTGCCGGCGGACTGGATCGACCGGTGCACCACCGAGCAGTCCGCGCCGAGCGCGCCGCATCCGCTCGTACCGAGGATGGGGGCGTACGGATACCAGTGGTGGCTGCTCGACACCCCCGTCGGCGGGCGGACCGTCCGCTCGGCGAGCGCGCTGGGCCACGGCGGTCAGATCATGCACATCCTGCCGGAGTCCGGCACCGTCGTCGTCGCCACCGCCCACGACTGGCTCGGCGCGAGCGAGCTGACGAACGCGCTCCTCGACCTGGTGCTGCACCCGGGCGGTGCACGATGAGCACACCCGAGAACCCGCTCCGGCAGCGCCCCGCCTATGTGGTGGGCGTCGCGGAGGCGCCCCTCGGCCTGGTGCACGACCAGAGCGAGAACGCCATGGCCGCCCTGGCCGCACGGGAGGCGCTCGCCGAGGCCGGTATGACCCTGGCGGACGTCGACGGTCTGTTCGTCAACTACATGGGCGACGAGGGCACGGTCCAGCTCGGCGAGTATCTGGGGATCCAGCCCCGGTACGCCGACTCCAGCGACCTCGGCGGCGCCGCGTTCGACGCGTACGTCCACCACGCGATGCTCGCGCTCGCGACGGGCCGGTGCAGCGTGGCCCTGATCGCCTTCGCCTCCCGCCAGCGCACGAAGCGGCTCCGGTCCCGGTCGGTGGGCCCGCCGGGCACCCTGATGGCCCAGTTCGAGGCACCCTACGGAATAGCCGCGCCCATGGGGCACTTCGCCCTGCTCGCGGCCCGGCACAGGTACGAGTACGGCACCACGTCGGAGCAGCTCGCCGAGGTCGCCGTCGCGGCGCGGCAGTGGGCACGTCACAATCCGAAGGCGTGGCGGCGCGACCCCCTCACCACCGATGACGTACTGGCGTCCCCGTGGATCTCCGAGCCGCTGCACAAACTCGACTGCTGTCTGCTGCTCGACGGCGGCGGAGCCGTGGTCCTGACGACCGCCGACCGGGCCGCCGACGCGGTCAAGCGTCCGGTCAGGGTGCTGGGGGCCGGGGAGAGCCACACCGCGTGGCACCTCTCCCAGCAGCCCAGTCTCACCACGACCGCAGCGACGGTCTCGGGCCGGGAGGCGTTCGGGCTGGCCGGGATCACCCCGGCGGACGTCGATGTCTTCGAACCGTACGACGCCTCGACGATCAATGTGCTGCTGGCGCTGGAGGATCTCGGGTTCTGCGGGCGCGGCGAGAGCGGGGAGTTCGTGGCGGCGGGCAGTCTGCGCCCCGGCGGGGCGCTGCCTTCGATGACCTCGGGGGGCGGGCTCTCCTACAACCACCCCGGCGCGTTCGGTGTCCAGCTCCTCGTGGAGGCCACCCGCCAGTTGCGGGGCGAGTGCGGCGAACGGCAGGTGCCGTCGGCCGAGGTGGCCGTGGTGCACGGCATCGGAGGGCTCGCATCCGTGGCGGCGACGGTGGTGCTCGGCCGTGACTGAACCGACCGTGTGGGACGTGACGGAACCGATGGTGGACGACTTCCAGGACCCGACCACCGCGCCCTACTGGGCCGCCGCGCGCGAGCACCGGCTGGTGCTCCAGCGGTGCGCCGGCTGCGGGGCCTTCCAGTTCTATCCCCGCCCGTTCTGTCTGACGTGTCAGTCCGACGACGTCGGCTGGGTCACCGCCTCCGGCCTGGCCACCGTGCACTCGCAGACCACCACCCATATCCCCGTCACCCCCGAGCTGACCCCGCCGTATGTCGTCGCCGTCGTGGCGCTCGACGAGGGCCCCTGGCTGGTGACCAACATCGTCGGCGGTGCCACCCGGATCGGGGAGCGGGTGAGTGTCGACTGGCGGGAGCGCGCCGAAGGACCGCCCGTGCCCGTCTTCCGGCCGCTGCCGTCCGAAGGAGCATGATCATGCCCATGTCGTTTCCGGCCCGCCTGGCGGAGCTGGCCACCGAGGACCCCGGCGGGGTGGCGCTGGTGCTCGTACGCGCCGACGGCCGGGAGGAGTCCATGACCTGGGGGGCCTTCGACCACCGGGTGCAGGCGGCGGCCCGGCTCCTGCTGCGGTCGGGTGCCACCCCCGGCTCGACCGTCGTCATCGGCTACCCCAACAGCCTGGAGCACTCGATCGCCACCTGGGCCTGCTGGGCGGCCGGCTGTCTCGCCCTGCCGCTCAACCCCCGGATGCCCCAGCGGGAGCGGGACGCGCTGCTGGCGCTCGCGGACCCGGCCGTGGTCCTCGCGGACTGGGGCGGCCCGTCGGCCGTCGACCGTACGGCCCTGCTCGCGGCGGCCTCCGCCCGTCCCGCCGGCGCCGGCAGACTGCCCGACACCCTCTCGCACCCCGGCAAGGCCGTCGCCTCCGGGGGCTCCACCGGAACACCGAAGATCATCGTCGATCCCCGGCCGTGGACCGGTGAGCCGGATCAGGTCGTCGGCGAGCTGGGGCGCCGTATCGGATTCCAGCGCGCCCGCACCTCGCTGGTGCCCGGTCCGCTCCATCACAACATGGCGTTCTCCTGGGGGAATCTGGCGCTGTTCGCCGGGCAGCGGACCGTCCTGATGGAGAGGTTCGACGCGGCGCTGCTGCTGGATCTGGTGCCGCGCCACCGGGTCGAGTTCATGACCCTGGTGCCGACGATGATGCAGCGGTGCGCCCGGCTCCCCGACGCGGACCGCAGGGATCTCTCCTCGCTCCTGGGGGTGGTCCACTCGGGCGCGGTGTGCCCGCCGTGGGTCAAGGAGGCATGGCTCGGACTGGTCGACCCGCGGATTCTCTTCGAGGCGTTCGGCTCGACCGAGGGGCTCGGCGGTGCCCTGATCCGCGGCGACGAGTGGCTCAACCACAAGGGCAGTGTGGGCCGTCCCGCCGGGTCCGAGATCCGGATCCTCGACGACGAGCGCAATCCGGTGGAGCCCGGCGAGATCGGCGAGATCTTCGTCAAGGCGGGCGGGCGGCCGTCGACGTACCGCTATCTGGGAGCGGCGCCGGCCGAGGAGACCTCCGACGGTTATCTGAGCCTCGGCGATCTCGGCCGGTTCGACGAGGACGGCTATCTCTACATCTCCGACCGGCGCGTCGATCTCATCATCAGCGGCGGGGTCAATGTCTATCCCGCCGAGGTGGAGGCGGTGCTCAGCGAACACACCGCGGTGGCCGACGCGGTCGTGGTCGGCGTCCCCGACGACGAATGGGGCAGACGGGTGCACGCGATCGTCCAGCTCGTGCCGGAAGCGCGGGCCACCGCCGGCGAACTCGGCGACTGGTGCCGGGAACGCCTCTCGCCGCACAAGCTCCCCAAGAGCTTCGGCTTCACGGCGGCCCTGCCCCGCGACGAGGCAGGAAAGATCAGGCGCTCGGCACTCGCGCGCCAGGCCGAGCAGACACTTTCCGAAGGGAACCGATCATGAGCGGGCGGCTGGACGGACGGGTGGCGATCGTCACGGGCGCGGGC
>NZ_JBSGUP010000067.1:0-21751 GCF_053607985.1 Streptomyces sp. NPDC055078 | reverse complement strand
GGAAGGCCCTCAGTCGGCTCCCTGTCACGGCCATCGCTTGAACATGTTCAAAAAGAGGTCTACATTCGTGCGTGGCATACTTTTGAACGCGTTCAAGGAGCGTGGGCATGGACCTCAATGTGGTCGCGTACATCGTGTATCTGCTGATCAGTGTGGCCCTGACCGTCTGGGTGGCCCGCACGCTGAGCCGCAACGGCCGGATCTTCCTCTCCGATGTGATGCACGGGAACGAGAAGCTCGCCGAGGCGGTGAACCATCTGCTGGTCGTCGGCTTCTATCTGGTGAACCTCGGCTTCGTCGCCCTGTATCTGCGGGTCGCCGAGACCGTCCGGGACGCGCGGGGACTCTTCGACGCGCTCTCGGTGAAGCTGGGCGTCGTTCTGCTCGTCCTCGGGGTGATGCATCTGTGCAATGTCTATGTCCTCAACAAGATCCGCCGCCGGGGCGTGATGGAGCGCGAACAGCTGCCGCCGGTACCGCCGGGGGCCTGGACCACTCCGGCCGGCAAGGGTCCGTGGACCCCGCCGGCCACCGGTCAGGCCGGAGCGTGACCACCGTGGCCGCCCAGCCGGACCACCGGGCCCCGGCCGCCCCCGGCCGCGCCGGTCGCCCCGGCGTCCCGATCAGTGCACTGACGGTCCTCTACGACGCGCAGTGCTCCCTCTGTGTCCATCTGCGGCAGTGGCTCCACCGCCAGCGCCAACTGGTGCCGCTGAGGCTGGTGCCCGCCGGGTCGCGGGAGGCGCGGGAGCTGTACCCGGGGCTCGATCATCCGCGTACCCTGCGCGAGATCACCGTCATCGGCGACCGGGGCCAGATCTTCAGCGGATCGGCCGCCTGGATCGTCTGCCTGTGGGCACTGGCCGAGCACCGGCCCAAGGCACACTGGCTGGCCACCCCCGCCGGAGCACCGTTCGTCCGGGCCACCATGCTCGCCGCGGCCAAGTACCGGGAACTGGCCGCACCGCAGTCCGCGGCGGCCCCGGAAGCGGCAGCCGCCCCGGCGGGGCCGGGCCCGGCGGCTGCGGTCCCGGCGTCGTCGGACCCGGCGGCTGCGGTCCCGGGAACCGGCGACGGCCCGGCGGTGGACCCGGGAGCGGGCGGCGGCCCGGCGGTGGGCCCGCCCTGCGACGACCGGTGCGACGCGCCCCGTTAGGCTCGGACACCGTGACTGACGTGCAGGCTCCCAAGAGTGCCCCCAAGAGCGAGCAGACCCGCACGCTCATCCTTGAAACCGCGCTCCGGCTCTTCCAGGAGCGCGGTTACGACAAGACGACGATGCGGGGCATCGCCAAGGAAGCCGGTGTCTCGGTCGGCAACGCGTACTACTACTTCTCCTCCAAGGAACACCTGGTCCAGGGCTTCTACGACCGGATCGCGGCCGAGCACCGGGTCGCGGTCCGGCCGGTCCTGGACAGGGAGACCGCGCTGGAGGCGCGGCTGGCCGGAGTGATGCTCGCCTGGCTGGAGATCGCCGAGCCGTACCACGAGTTCGCGGCCCAGTTCTTCAAGAACGCGGCCGATCCCGAAAGCCCGCTCAGCCCCTTCTCCCCCGAGTCGGAACACGCCCGCGAGGAGGCCATCTCGGTCCACCGGGAAGTCCTGCGGGGCGCGAAGGCCAAGGTGCCCGACGAACTGGCCGATGTCTTCCCGGAGCTGATGTGGCTGTCCCAGATGGGGCTCGTCCTCTACTGGGTCTTCGACCGCTCGGAGGGCCGCGGACGCAGCAGACGCCTGGCGGAACAGGGCGCCCGGCTCACCACCCGGGGCATCACCCTCTCCCGCTTCCGGGCGCTGCGGCCCCTCGTCCACGATGTGCACGAACTGCTGACGGATCTGCTGCCCGGGATGGCGGGGAGCATCGCCGCGCGGAAGAAGGGCTGAGCCCCGGGTTTCCGGCACCGGGCCCCCGGCCCCGGGCGTGTTTCGAAACCCGCCCAGCACCTCCCGGGGCAATACACCTAGCCGAGTTCCGCCGCCAGCAGTGCGGCGGTCCTGGCCACCAGCGGGTTGTCGGCGGGCGCGTCCTTCTCGGGTTTGGCCGTCAGGACGGCCATCACGATCGGGGTGCCGTCCGGCGGCCATGTGATGCCCGCGTTGTTGTTGCCGCCGTAACTCCCGCCGCCGGTCTTGTCGGCGACGATCCAGTCAGCGGGCAGGCCGGCCCGGAATCGCTCGTCGCTGGTCGTGTTGGCGAGCAGCCAGCCGGTGAGCCGTGCCCGGTCCCGGGGCGTGAGCGCGTCACCGAGCACCAGGCGCGCGTAGGTCCGGCCGATGGCGCGGGGGGTGGTGGTGTCGGTCACGCGCCATGGTTCCGCGGAGTTGAGTTCGGGCTCCCATCGATCGAGCCGGGTCCTGCCGTCCCCGATCGAGCGGCTGAAGCGGGTGATGGCGGTCGGTCCTCCCAGCTCCCGGAGCAGCAGGTTTCCGGCGGTGTTGTCGCTGTGGCGGATGGCGGCGTCACACAGCTTGCCGACGGTCATGCCGCCCTCGACGTTCGCCTCCTCGCTCGCGATCGGGGAGTAGCCCGACTTCTCGACGTACTCCGTGGTGTACCGGATACGCCTGGCCAGGAACTCGCCGTCGTGGTCGAGGTCGCGCAGTACGGCCGCCGCGGCGATCGTCTTGAACAGCGAACACACCGGGAAGCGTTCGTCCGCGCGGTACGCCACCGTCGCGCCCGTGCGCATATCGCGGGCGAACACACCGAGCCGGGCGGAATGCCGCTGTTCGAGTTCCCTCAGCCGCGAGGTGATGCCGTCCCGGTTGGGCAGGGCGTGTGCCGTCCCGCCGACGGCGAGGGCGGCGGAGAGTGCCGTACCGGCGCCGACCGCGAGTGCGGTGCGGCGGGACGGGCGAGGAGGTCCTGTGGTGGGCAAGGGCGTTCCCTTCGGAGGTGATCATGACGTACCGCAATACGCGGTGGCGGCCGGGGTGGTTTCGCCGCGGGTACGACCGGGCCGGCGCGGCGCCCGGCATCAGCGCGAGCGGGCACGCGCCCACCTTTGCGTGTCTCGTACACGCATGCATGAGTACCGGTACTCAGAGATCCTCAGAGACCCCGGTGGATCGCGAAGCCTCGGCGAGGCTTCCTCGGCATCAGAACGTGGTGTTGCCGAAGGCGACGCAGAACGCGACGAGACCTGCGGCCCACAGGCCCAGCGTGCCGAGGAGAGCCCCCGTGGCAGCCGCGACGCCGGGGCGGCGGCCCAGCACCGTGCCGAGAATCCAGGTGAGGCCGGCGCTGATCGCGGGCACGCCCGCGATCAGCAGGGCGGCGTTCACGAGTGACCGCTTGGCCTGGTGGTTGGCACGCCAGTCGGTGGTGCTCTTGTGCTGGAGCGCGTTATCGGCCGCGTACCACAGCCCGCCCAGCAAGGGGAGCAGGAGCAGCGCCGTCACCACCAGGATCGTGATGATCGTACGCCGCCCCCGCGCGGCCGTCGCCTCGGAGGTATCCGTCACCTGGGCATCGTGCGCGGGAGCCGCCGCGCACCGCCATCCGTACGCGTACTCAGTGCGCCGACCGGCCGCGCCGCCCCCGGCCCGTCCGCCTGACGTGCCCTCCGGCCGGACGGCACAGCCTGGAGCCAGTCCCCAGAGCTACTCCCTAGAGCCACTTCCTAGAGCCACTCCAGTTCCCACAGCCGCCAGATACCGGTGCCGTCCGTCAGGAACTGTGAGCCGCCGATGCCCCGGGTGGTCAGGACGTAGTCCTTCTTCTGCCACAGCGGCACCATCGGCACGTCATCGGCGACCACGCGCTGGATCGCCTTGAAGTCGCCGGTGGCCTGGGAGCGTTCGTCGTACTGCTGGGTGTTCACGATCAGCCGGTCGACGGTGCGGCTGGCGTAGCCGTTGTGGAGGGTGGAGTCCTTGCCGACGAGCGGCTGGGTGAAGCTGTCGGGGTCCGGGAAGTCGGGGAGCCAGCCGAGGGTGTACGCGTCGTAGCGGCCGTCCGCGTACTCGCGCTGGAACAGCGTCCAGTCCTTGGCGAGGACCGTCACCTTGAACAGCCCGCTCGCCTCAAGCTGCCGTTTCAGCTCGGCCGCCTCCTCCGCGGGGCCGCCGTCGGCCCGGTGCGCGAGGGTGAAGCTCACGGGGAGGTCGACCCCGGCCTCGGCGAGGAGTTGGTGGGCGCGGACCGCGCTGGGCTCGGGGTAGCGGTCGAAGAAGGGGTTGCTGTGGGCCAGGGCACCGCGCGGGATCAGGGAGTACAGCGGCTCCACGGTGGACCGGTAGACGGTGTGCGCGATCCTGCCCCGGTCGACCACCGAGGCGACGGCCCGGCGTACCGCCTTGCGCGCCATGGGAGAGCCGTCGCGCAGATTGAAGACGAGACTGCGGGTCTCCGGGCTCTGGGCCTCGGTCATCCGCAGCCGGGCGCTGGTGGTGGGGGTGAGGGCGGCGATCGTCGCGGCCGGAAGCTGACGGTGGGTGACATGGAGCTGGTGCGCCTGCCAGGCCGCCGCCAGCTCCCCCGACGTGTGGAAGTAGCGGATCTCGATCGGGCCGCCGGTCTTCTTCAGCGCTCCCCGGTAGGCGGTGTTGGGCACCAGGCGGGCGCGGGTGCCGTGCTCGTACTCCTTGAGGACGTACGGACCGGAGCCGTCGACGGCCGTGCCCGTGCGCAGCTTCCCGCTCGGGTACCGGGAGCGGTCGACGATCGCCCCGGCGCCGGTGGCGAGCTTCTGCGGGAAGGTCGCGTCGGGGGCGCCGAGACTGAAGGTGATCTTGTTGCCCAGGGTGGTGACGCGCTTAAGGGCGCTGAACAGCGGCTGCGGGCCGACGTCCGCCTTGATGGACAGCATCCGCTCGAAGGAGTGCCGCACATCGTTTGCGGTCATCCGGTTGCCGTTGGCGAACCGGAGGTCGCCGCGCAGTTCGCACACGTACGTCCGCAGATCCCGCCCGGCGAAGTCGCAGGAGCGGGCGGCGTCGGGAACGGGGGTGAGGCCACCGGGCTTGAAGGTGAGCAGCGACTGGTAGAGGTTGCTGAACATCGCCCAGGAACCGGCGTCGTACGCGCCCGCCGGGTCGAGGGAGGTGATCGCATCGGTGGTGCCCACGGTGATCGGGTCCTGATCGGCCTGTTCGGGCGGCAGCAGTTGCCAGCCTCCGACAGCCGCGATGAGTACCACCGCACAAGTGACGAGTACGCGCAGACGGATCGACTGCATGGCTGGCCGCTCCCCTTCGAGCCCACCCCCCGTGCGGGTCAGCCCATCACAAGGGGGCGCGCGAGGGGGGCGCTTCGGCCATTCAATGGTGGAATCTTTACCCCAACTACGCCTGGCGGGACGCGAGTTGGACGACCGTGATATCGGAGGACGCGCCGACGCGGACGGGCGGTCCCCAGGCGCCCGCGCCCCGGCTCACATAGAGCTGGGTGTCGCCGTACCGTTCGAGTCCGGCGACGGTCGGGTTGGCCAGTTCGGCGATGAGGCTGCCGGGCCAGAGCTGGCCGCCGTGGGTGTGGCCGGAGAGCTGGAGGTCCACGCCGTGGTCGACCGCGTCGTGGACGACCACGGGCTGGTGCGCGAGCAGTACGGACGCCCGCGCGCGGTCCCGGTCGCCCAGGGCCCTGGTGAAGTCGGGGCCCTGGTCCGTGGCCTCTCCCGCCGGATCGTTGACCCCGGCGAGGTCGAAGCCGCCCGGGATCTCGACGCGCTCGTTCTCCAGGGGTCTAAGCCCCAGCTCGCGGACCTGGTCGACCCACTCATCGGCCCCGGAGAAGTACTCGTGGTTGCCGGTCACGAAGAACGCCCCGTGCCGGGCCTCCAGCCGCGCCAGCGGCTCCGCCGCGGGCCCGAGATCGGCGACGCTGCCGTCGACCATGTCCCCGACGACGGCGATGAGATCGGGCCGGGTCGCATTGATGGTGTCGACGATGCGCCGGGTGTGGCCGATGCCGAGGATGGGCCCGAGGTGGATGTCGCTCACCACGGCGATACGGAACCCGTGCGCGGCCCGGGGCAGCTTGGCGAGCGGGACGGTGACCCGCTTGACCCCCGGCCCGTTCAGTACGCCGTACGTGCCGTAGCCGACGGTCCCCAGCGCGGCGGCGGCCACCCCGCCCCCGACGACCCGTGAGACGAAGAGCCGGCGGGAGACGGTACGGGGGGTGTCGCCGTCCGCCGGACCGGGCGGGGCGGCCGTGTCCGGGGCGGGGGGCCCGGTCGGGGTGCCGGGCGCCATCGGGGCGTCGGGCGCGGGCCGGACCGTGTCCTCGTCTCCCGGCGCCGTCGTGGCGGTCCCGGACTCGACCGCGACCGCGCCCGGCCGGGGCGCCGCGGCCCGGCCGAGGGGGCCGTGGGCCGCACCGGTTCCGGACAGGGACGGGGTCGCGGGCTCGTCCCGGGCGGCGCGGGACTCGTCCCCGGCCTCAGGCTCTCCCCGGACGGAGGACTCGCTCCGGACGGAGGACTCACCCCGGCGGGTGGAGCCACTCGGGACGGCGGACTCACCCCGGACGGGGGAATCGTCCCGGCCGGGGGCGTTCGCCGGTCCAGGAGAGGCGTCCGGGCCAGAAGACCTGTCCCGCCCAGGAGAGGCGTCCGGGCCAGAAGACCTGTCCCGCCCAGGAGAGGCGTCCCGGCCGGAAGACCTGTCCCGCCCAGGGGAGGCGTCCCGGCCGGATGCCCTGTCCCGGCGCAGCCAGACCGCCCGTACCAACTCCCCCACGAGCAGCCACAGCACCAGGTACAGCAGCAGCGCCAGCCAGAGGTACCCCGGCCAGGCCAGCACCTGTTCCAGCCAGAAAGGCGCCCCTGCCCGCCCGGACACCAGCGCTCCCACCGACAGCAGGGGGAGCACCCACACCGCCGCCGTACCGATCCGGCGTGCCGCCCCTCCGGGCCGCGTCGTGTCGCGGACCAGCCGCCGCCACACGAACCAGTGCGCCCCCACGAGCAGGGCGAGCGCCGCGACCACGACGAGCAGGACGACCACGATCACAGACAGCTCCCCTATTCTTCGCGCCGCAGGGCACGAACCGCACGCAACCCGATGACTCCGACGACCGTCCCCAGAAGCAGGGACGTCACGGCGAGCAGGAGGTGGACCCAGAAATAGCCCGTCGGGTCACCCGCGTCGTCGAACGCGAGCCCGCTGCCGTCCTTCCACAGGTTTTTAACGAAAGTGACCCATATGAACCAGCTCCACACCCCGAAGGAGAGCAGGAACCAGGACACGGGGCGGCTGAGCTTCATACGACCAGTATCCGGGCCGCCCCCCGCCAGGGGCCTCCGGGGTGGGCTGTCCCGGCGGCATGCACGGCGAGTCATCAAGCCGATAACCATATTTTCTTATTTGCCCTGTACTTTCACGTCCGTGTCTGCCCTGAAGATCATCGCGAAGAAGACCGCGCTGACGGTCACCGCCGCCTCGCTGCTGCCACTGCCCCTGCTCGCCGCCGCGCCCGCGTCCGCACGGACCCACGACGGCAAGCCGGGCACCGCCGCGCGCAAACAGCCCAACCCGCCGGCGTCGATGTCCACGGTCGGCGGCACCCGGCTGGGGAAGGCGGGCACCCAGGTCAGCCTGGGCGCGGGGGCGCCCGTACTGCCCAAGGAGCTGACCGGGCGGTCCTGGATCGTCGCGGACGCGGAGTCCGGTGCCGTACTCGCCGCGCACAACTCGCACTGGCGGCTCCCCCCGGCGTCCACGCTCAAGATGCTGTTCGCCGACACCCTGCTGCCCAAGCTGCCCAAGGCCGCCACGCACACCGTGACCCAGGCCGAACTGGCGGACGTCGGCCCCGGCAGCAGCCTGGTGGGGGTCAAGGAGGATCTCAGCTACACCGTCCACGATCTGTGGCTCGGCGTCTTCCTGCGCTCGGGCAATGACGCGGTCCACGTCCTGTCCGCGATGAACGGCGGAATCCCCAAGACCGTCAAGGACATGCAGGCACACGCCGAGGAGATTCAGGCGCTCGACACCCAGGTCGTGTCGCCCGACGGTTACGACGCGAGCGGCCAGGTCTCGTCCGCGTACGACCTCACGCTGATCGCCCGCAGCGGGATGCAGAAGAAGGACTTCCGCGAGTACTGCTCCACGGTCAGCGCGAAGTTCCCCGGTGAGATGGACGGCGCCAAGCGCGAGACATTCGAGATCCAGAACACCAACCGGCTGATGACGGGCGACGGTGTCTCCCCGTACCAGGGGATCGCGGGCGTCAAGAACGGCAACACCACCCACGCGGGCGCGACCTTCACGGGCGTCGCCGAGCGCAACGGCAAGGTGCTCCTCGTCACGGTCATGAACCCGGAGTCCGACGAGAGCCAGGCCGTCTACAAGGAGGCCGGACGGCTGCTCGACTGGGGCTTCGCGGCGGCCGGGAAGGTCACCCCGGTCGGCGAACTGGTCCCCCCGAGGTCCGCCGAGACCGGCGCGAACGGCGGCGCCCGCCAGGGTGCTCCGGCGAAGCCCGCCGCCAAGGCCACCGAGCGCTCATCGGGCGGAGTCGGTACGGCTCTGGCGATCGCGGGCGGGGTGCTGATCGCCCTCGCGGGCGCGGTGTTCCTGGTCAACCGGCGCTGGCCGCTGCGGCGCGGATAGCCCGTGCCGGGCGGGGCGGCCGGGTCACCGCGGGTCCCGGTACGACCGATCGGGACGGGTCACCGCACGACCCGTCCCGGCGGGAGCAGCGCATGCACCACACAACCCGTACGGGCAGCGAGCCCCTCTCGCTCAGACGCCTGGACGCCGCCCCTCCCGCTCAGACGCCTGGACGCCGCCCCTCCCGCTCAGGCGGTTCCGGTAGCGCGACGTCAGGCCGGCCGGGCGGCCCGGTGGCCCGGCCTCAGGCCGGCCGGGCCGGGCCGGGGTCCCCGGTGCCGCCCTCCGTCCGGGCGGACTCACCGGCCCGCGCGGAGTCGCCGCAGTGCCCGGACTCGCCGCTGTCCCGGGCGGACTCGTCGGCCCGGACGGAGTCACCCCCGTCCCGGGTGGCCGTCCACGCCGCGCAGAACAGCAGCAGCTTCGCCGTGAAGTTGATCCAGAGCAGCAGGGCGACGGGCACCCCGAACGCCCCGTACATGCTCTTGGACGCGACCTCCCGCATATAGCCGCTGAGCAGCAGCTTCAGCAGTTCGAAGCCGATCGCGCCGAGCAGACCCGCGACCACCACCCGGCGGCGCGCGGGGTGCACCCCCGGCAGCAGGGTCAGCAGATAGAACAGCAGCAGGAAGTCGGCGACGACGGCGATGGCGATCGCCGCGACGGACAGCAGGACGCCCTCGGCCCCGCCCTCGTCGATCCCCAGCCGATCCGCCGTCCAGCCGACGGCGGTGGAGCCGAGCGCGGACGCACCGAGGGAGGCGAGGGCCGTCGCGCCGAGGCCGAGCAGGATGCCCGCGTCCTTGACCTTACGGAGCACGGGGTTGCCCTCGTCCTCGTCGTCCTTCCCCCACACGGCCCGCAGACAGTCCCGCATCGAGCCGACCCAGCCGATGCCGGTGAGCAGCAGCAGCAACCCGGCGACGGCGCCGACCGTGCCCGCGTTGGCGACCAGGGAGCCGATGTCGAGCTGGTCGGAGATGCCGGGCACCTGGTCGCTGATCTTGTCCTCCAGCTCGGTCAGCTGCTCCTGGCTGAGCAGCGCGGCCCCGACGACGGCGGCGACGGTGATCAGCGGGAAGAGCGCGAGAAAGCTGAGGAAGGTGATCGCGGCGGCAAGCCGGGTCCAGTGGACGCGGTCCAGGGTCTCGTACGAATGCCAGGCATGGGTCCTCATCAGCCGGGCCGCCACCGGGCCGATGAGGGGGAGCTTGGTCAACCAGTCCATGGCCTTCGCCTACCCTCCGTCCGGAACACCAGTGACACCAGTAACCCGCCGCCGGAATCGCGGACGGACCGCGCGCGGGGGACGGACCGCGCCCGGGGGACCGCCCGGCGCGGGCAGGGACCGTGTCACAGGCCGGCCACCGCCAGGCCGTACATCGCGGCCCACACCACCCCGATGACGGCGAGCGCCCGGTCGCGCAGCACCACGTCCTCGGGCGCTCCCGCCGCGCCCCGGTCGGCGAAGACCGCGTACCGCAGCACCGCGAGGATGAAGGCGATCATGGATAGCTGCCGCCAGGGCAGCAGCGCCCGGTCGTCCGCACCGCCGCTCTCCAGGGCCCACAGACAGTAGGCGAGTACGGCGACCCCGGCGGCGAGCTGCCAGACGAAACGCAGATATCCGGTCGTGTACTCGCCGAGGAGCGCCCGGGTCGCGCCCTTGGCCTGCTCAAGCTGGACGGCCTCGGAGTACCGTTTCGCGGCCACCATGAAGAGCGCGCCGAAGCCGGTGGTGATCAGGAACCACCGCGACAGAGGGATACCGAGCGCGACCCCGCCGATCATCGCGCGCATCAGAAAGCCGGTGGTGACGACGGCCATGTCGACGACGAGTACATGTTTCAGCCAGACGCAGTACGCGAGCTGCATCGACAGATACGCGGTGAGGAGCGCCCCGGTCATGGGCGTGCACAGGGCGGCGGCCCCGGCGACGGAGCAGACGGCGAGCACCGCACCCGCCGTATAGGCGACGGATACGGGGACCTCACCGGCCGCGACGGGCCGCAGCCGTTTCTCGGGGTGGGCGCGGTCGGCGGGGGCGTCGCGCGCGTCGTTGACGAGGTAGACGGCAGCGGCGGCGGCGGTGAAGAGGGAGAAGACGACGGCCAGTCGGGCGAAGGTGCCCGGGGAGTCCAGTTCCCCGGCCGCGGCGGGCGCGGCGGCGACGAGGACGTTCTTGACCCATTGTCTCGGGCGCGTGGTCCTGAGCAGTCCGGCGGGCAGGCCGGTACGCCGGGCCGGTGACGGCCCGCCCGGCTCGGGTCGCTCGGGCCGCTCCAGCAGCGCGGTGCCGCGCTCAGTCATTCCGCTCGCCCCCCGCTCCGGTACCTGACGTGAGGGGTCCGGTCCCGGCAGCCCCGCTACGGAACGCGACGGGGCCGGTCCCGGCGGCGAGGGGGCCGGTCCCCGGCCGGACCAGCCAGCGGCACCCGAGACGCGCGGCCAGCGCCCCGAGGGCGGCGCCCGCCGCGATATCGGTGGGGTAGTGGACCCCGACGACCAGCCGTGACACACACATCGCGGCGGCGACCGGGGTGCCGATCCGCCGCGCGGCGGGCAGCAGCGCACCGAAGGCGACCGCGGCAGCGACGGCGGAGGCGGCGTGCGAACTGGGGAAGGAGTACCGCCCGGCGGTCCGCACCAGCGGCGGAAGCAGCGCCTCCCGACCGTTCAGGGCGTCCGTCGATGGCCGCCGCCGTACGCGAGAGGAATCCGGGCCCGGACCGGATGTTTCCACCGGACCTGACCGAACCACCGGCACAGGCACGCCCCGCACCAGGAGGCCCGGTACCGGAGGTCCAGATACCGGAGGTCCAGATACCGGAACACCCCGTACGGGACGACGCCGTACCGGCACATCCCCCGGCCGGGGCCGCCGTACCACCCGCTTCACCACCATGCTCGCCAGGTGCGCCGCGCCCACCAGCGCGGTCGCCCGCAGCCAGGGCCCCCGGCGCCCGCGGTCCACGGCCGCGCCCGTGAAGCCGGTCGCGAGCCAGAGGGCGCCGTGTTCGCCCGCGAAGGAGAGCGCGCGGGCGGCGGTGGCCACGCGCGGCCGGCCGCCGCAGTCGCGGAGCGCGGCCAGCAGCCGTCTGTCGGCCGCCGCGCAGTCGACGTATCTCATTCGCCGCCCCTTCTCATGAGCCCGAGGCCCTTCCCATGAGCCAGGGGCGACTCTTCTGGGCGGTCGGCCGACTTCCCACCAACTTCTTTGATGACACTCGTTTAATCACCCATTTCGGCGAGTCCATCAGAGCGTCAGAAAATGCGGGCATAAGTGGCGATACGGTCATGAGTATGCCTGCCGATGCCCGAACCGCCGCCGCCACCGACCCCGCTCACCGCACTGATTCCGCCCAGCCCGCCCACCCCGCCCACCCCGCCCACCCCGCTGACCTTGCCGACCCGTTCGTCACCGTCACCGGCTGGGGCCGCACCGCCCCCACCACCGCCCGGGTACTGCGCCCCCGCTCCCCCGCCGAGGCCGCCGCGACGGTACGGACCTGGGGCGCGCGCGGCGGGATCGCGCGGGGGCTCGGCCGCGCGTACGGCGACGCGGCGCAGAACGCGGGCGGCACCGTCCTCGATATGACCGCCCTGGACCGCGTGCGCGCCATCGACGCCGACGCGGGGATCGTGGTCTGTGACGCGGGGGTGAGCCTGCACCGGCTGATGGAGGTGCTGCTGCCGCTCGGCTGGTTCGTCCCGGTGACGCCGGGCACCCGGCAGGTCACCGTAGGCGGGGCGGTCGGCGCCGATATCCACGGCAAGAACCACCATGTCAGCGGCTCGTTCTCGCGCCATGTCCGGGCGCTGGAACTGCTCACGGCCGATGGCGAGATCCGTACGGTCCTGCCGGGCACCGCGCTCTTCGACGCCACGACCGGCGGCATGGGTCTTACCGGGGTGATCCTCTCGGCGACCGTACAACTGCTCCGGGTGGAGACCTCCTGGATGTCCGTCGACACCGAACGGGCGGCCGATCTGGACGATCTGATGGCCCGTCTCTCCGCCACCGACCACCGCTACCGCTACTCGGTCGCCTGGATCGATCTGCTCGCCCGGGGCCGCGCGCTGGGGCGCTCGGTCCTCACCCGCGGCGAGCACGCACCGCTGGAGGCGCTGGGCGCGCGGGCCCGGCGCGCACCGCTCGCGTTCCGCCCCGGGCGGGGGCCCGCGCCGCCCGCCTTCGTACCGGGAGGGCTGCTGTCCCGTCCGGCGGTCGCTCTGTTCAACGAGTTCTGGTACCGCAGGGCCCCCCGGTCGCGGACCGGTGAACTACAGCCCCTGTCGGCGTTCTTCCATCCGCTGGACGGCGTCCCGCACTGGAACCGGATCTACGGCCGGGACGGCTTCGTCCAGTACCAGTTCGTGGTCGGGCACGGCCGGGAGGAGACCCTGCGCCGGGTGGTCCGGCGCATCGCACGGCGCGGCTGCCCCTCCTTCCTGGCGGTCCTCAAACGTTTCGGCGAAGGCGATCCCGGCTGGCTCTCCTTCCCGATGCCCGGCTGGACACTCGCGCTGGACATCCCGGCCCGGCTGCCCGGACTCGGCGCCTTCCTCGATGAACTGGACGAGGAGATCGCGGCGGCGGGCGGCCGGGTCTATCTCGCGAAGGACTCCCGGCTGCGCCCGGAGTCGCTCGCCGCGATGTACCCGAGGCTCGCCGACTTCCGCGCGCTGCGGGCCCGGCTCGACCCTCAGGGAGTCTTCACCTCCGATCTCTCCCGCCGTCTCACCCTCTGACTCAACGGCCACCCGCGCCGACTCGCCCGCCCCACCCCGTATCCGTATCCGTTATAGGAGACCCGGTCATGAAGGACGCCTTCGGCACCCCGCAGTCCCTGCTCGTCCTCGGCGGCACATCGGAGATCGGACTCGCGGTCGCCCGCCGGCTGATCGCCCGCCGCGCCCGTACGGTCTGGCTGGCGGGCCGCCCCTCCCCCGACCTCGACGCCGCCGCGGACTCCCTGCGCGCGCTCGGCGCCGATGTCCGTACGGTCCCCTTCGACGCGCTGGACCCCGCACCCCACGAGGAGACGCTCGGCAAGGTCTTCACGGAGGGCGACATCGATCTGGTGCTGCTCGCGTTCGGCGTCCTGGGCGACCAGGCGAACGACGAGGGCGACCCCCCGGCCGCTGTCCGGGTCGCCCAGACCAACTACACGGGAGCCGTGTCGGCCGGACTCGTCTGCGCCGCCGGGCTCCAGAACCAGGGCCACGGCTCCCTGGTGGTGCTCTCGTCGGTCGCCGGGGAACGCGCCCGCCGCACCAATTTCATCTACGGCTCAAGCAAGGCCGGCCTTGACGCCTTCGCCCAGGGCCTCGGGGACGCCCTGCACGGCACGGGCGTGCACGTCATGGTCGTACGGCCCGGATTCGTGCGGACGAAGATGACCTCGGGCCTGCCCGACGCGCCCCTCGCCACCACCCCCGAAGCGGTCGCCGCGGCCGTGGAGACGGGACTGCGGCGCAGGTCGGAGACGGTCTGGGTGCCGGGGGCGCTGCGGGTGGTGATGTCGGCGCTGCGGCATGTGCCGCGCCCGCTGTTCCGCCGCCTGCCGGTGTGAGCGCCGGGCGGGGGTGACACACCACGAAGCCAGGAAGCCAGGAAGCTAGGAGGGGGTGAAGGGCGCGGTGGCGGGTTCGTCCACCGGGGAGCCCTGCGCCGGTACGGACCCGATACCGCCCCCGAACGCGTACTCGTGCAGCTTGCGCCACACCCCGTCAGCTCCCTGTTCGTACAGCGCGAAGGAAGCGCAGGTCCAGGCCGCCTCGAAGTCGGCCAGTTCCTCGTACGCGGCGTCCATCGCCTCCTCGGCGATGGCGTGGGCGACGGTCACATGCGGGTGGTACGAGAACTGCAGCTCGCGCACCAGCGGCCCGGACGCGTCCCGGACCCGCTTCTGGAGCCAGGAGCAGGCCGCCGCGCCCTCGACGACCTGGACGAAGACGACGGGTGAGAGCGGACGGAAGGTACCGGTCCCGGACAGCCGCATGGGGAACGGCCTGCCCGCCGTGGCCACCTTGGTGAGATGCGCCTCGATCGCGGGCAGCAGCGCGGGATCGGCCTCGGTGGGCGGCAGGAGGGTGACATGCGTGGGAATACCGTGCGCGGCGGGATCCCCGAAGCCCGCGCGCAGCTCCTGGAGCAGGCTGCCGTAGGGCTCCGGGACCGCGATCGAAACGCCGAGCGTTACGGTCCCCACGTGGTTCTCCTTCAGTCCTGAGGGGCAGTCGTCCAGCCGCCAGTGTGGGGGCTGGACAGCGGGTGTGGCCAGAGGCGTTGGACACAGTGGGGCAGGGCCGAGAGACCCCCCGCGCTGTGTCCGTATGTGGTAGAGGCCCTGATGCGGGCCGGTAAGGCTCATGCCCGGGGCCGTCGCGCCCCGGTCCTGGAGTCAGTGCTTCGCGGGCAGGAATCCCACCCGGTCGAAGGCCGCGGCGAGGGTCTCGGCGGCCACCGCACGCGCCTTCTCGGCGCCCTTGGCCAGAATCGAGTCCAGCGTCTCGGGGTCGTCCAGATACTCCTGTGTACGGCTCCGGAACGGCGTGACGAACTCCACCATCGCCTCGGCGAGGTCCGTCTTCAGCGCCCCGTACATCTTGCCCTCGTACTCCTTCTCCAGCTCGGCGACGGTCGCGCCGGTCAGGGTGGAGTAGATCGTGAGCAGATTGCTGACACCGGGCTTGTCGACGGGGTCGAAGCGGATCACGGTGTCCGTGTCGGTGACCGCGCTCTTGATCTTCTTCGCGGTCGACTTGGGCTCGTCGAGCAGATTGACGAGCCCCTTCGGGGTGGAGGCCGACTTGCTCATCTTGATCGTCGGGTCCTGGAGGTCGTAGATCTTCGCGACCTCCTTGACGATGTACGGGGCGGGGACGGTGAAGGTGTCGCCGAAGCGGGTGTTGAACCGCTCGGCGAGATCGCGGGTCAGCTCGATGTGCTGGCGCTGGTCCTCCCCGACCGGGACGGCGTCCGCCCGGTACAGCAGGATGTCCGCCACCTGGAGGATCGGGTACGTGAACAGACCGACGGTGGCGCGGTCGGTGCCCTGCTTGGCGGACTTGTCCTTGAACTGCGTCATCCGGGCGGCCTCGCCGAAGCCGGTCAGACAGTTCATGACCCAGCCGAGCTGCGCGTGCTCGGGCACATGACTCTGGATGAAGAGGGTGCAGCGCTCGGGGTCGAGACCGGCGGCGAGCAGCTGCGCGGCGGCGAGCCGGGTGTTGGCCCGCAGCTCCTTCGGATCCTGCGGCATGGTGATCGCGTGCAGGTCGACGACCATGTAGAACGCGTCATGGGTCTCTTGCAGCGCCACGTACTGGCGGATCGCTCCGAGGTAGTTCCCGAGGTGGAACGAGCCGGCGGTGGGCTGGATGCCGGACAGAGCGCGGGGTCGGTCTTGGGCCATGTTCCTCATTGTCTCAGGTGTGGAACCGGGCTCTGTCCGCCGGTTCGGGAACGGGTTTCACCGGTACGGGACGGGCGCCCGGACACCGCCAGGGCCGCCCGGTGGACCGGCGGAACCCGTCCGCCCGGACCGGCGGGACCGGTCCGCCCGGACCGCCAGGTCATGCCCCCACCGGGACCGCCGGGACCGCCGGGCCCACCCGGACCGCCGAGGCCGGCCCGGCCAGAACCCCCAGGCCCCGCCCCGCCCCGACCCCGGCGGAATCCACCGGAAGGCTGCTCAGACCGTGAGGCCCGGCGCCGGATACGCCCCCATCAGCTCGGCGACCTCGGCGCGGATCGCGGTGAGCGCGGCCTCGTCGCCCGCCCCGGCAGCGGTCACGCCCCGGTCGATCCAGTCGGCGACGGCGGCCATGTGCTCGGTGCCGAGGCCGCGCGAGGTGAGGGAGGGGGTGCCGATACGGATACCGGAGGGGTCGAAGGGCTTCCTCGGGTCGTACGGCACGGTGTTGTAGTTGACGACGATCCCGGCCCGGTCGAGCGCCTTCGCCGCCACCTTGCCCGGCACGTCCTTGGGGGTGAGGTCCATCAGGATCAGATGGTTGTCGGTGCCGCCGGAGACCAGGTCGAAGCCGCGCGCGAGCAGCTCGTCGGCGAGCGCGCGGGCATTGGCGACGACGGCCCCCGCGTAGTCGCGGAAGGAGGGCTGCGCGGCCTCGTGGAGCGCGACCGCGATGGCCGCGGTGGTCTGGTTGTGCGGGCCGCCCTGGAGGCCGGGGAAGACCGCCTTGTCGATGGCCTTGGCATGCTCGTCGCGGGACATCAGCATGGCGCCGCGCGGACCGCGCAGGGTCTTGTGGGTGGTCGTGGAGATCACATCGGCGTGCGGTACGGGCGAGGGGTGCGCGCCGCCCGCGATCAGTCCGGCGATATGGGCGACATCGGCGACCAGTACGGCGCCCGACTCGCGGGCGATCTCGGCGAAGGCGGCGAAGTCGATGGTGCGGGGCAGGGCGGTGCCACCGCAGAAAATGAGCTTCGGCCGCTCCTTGAGGGCCAGCTCGCGCACCTCGTCGAAGTCGATGAGACCGGTGTCCTGGCGGACGCCGTACTGCACACCGTTGAACCACCTGCCGGTGGCGGAGACCCCCCAGCCGTGGGTGAGATGGCCGCCCATCGGCAGGGCCATGCCCATCACGGTGTCGCCGGGCTGGGCGAAGGCGAGATAGACAGCGAGGTTGGCCGGGGAGCCGGAGTAGGGCTGGACGTTGGCGTGCTCGACGCCGAAGACGGCCTTGGCGCGGGCGACGGCGAGCCGTTCCACCTGGTCGATGATCTGCTGGCCCTCGTAGTAGCGGCGGCCTGCGTACCCCTCGCTGTACTTGTTCTGGAGGACGGTGCCGGATGCCTCCAGGACCGCGCGGGAGACATAGTTCTCGCTCGGGATGAGCCGAAGGGTCTCCGCCTGGAGCTGTTCCTCGGCGCCGACGAGCTGGGCCAGCTCCGGATCGGCGGCGGTGAGAGCGGGGTGAGGCAGGGGCGTGGTCATGACGTCCTCCGAGGTCACGGGCGGTGTCCGGGGTACGCCCGGCCCCCTCGCCAGGGGCAGGGGGCGGGCGGCACCCATCCGGGATGGGTCGCCGGGGTGCCCAGGCGGGCGGCACCTCGTTCGCTCCTGCGCGCACGGCTTCCCCGCGGTTACTTCCGCGTACGCCAGTCGCCGTGCGTACCCTCAACCCTAGTACCCGCTCCCCACAGCAGGTTTCTTCGTCCGCCGCACGAGTGACGATAGAAACAGGTGCACACCGACCCCCACGCCGGATGTCTTGTCTTGCAGCAAAGATCCAGTGAACGGAGATACCCGTGTCCGCAACCGAGAGCGCCATCGCTGCCGCCGAGGTACACAGCGCGCACAACTACCACCCGCTTCCCCTCGTCGTCGCCACGGCGGACGGTGCGTGGATGACCGATGTCGAGGGCCGCCGCTACCTCGATATGCTCGCGGGTTACTCCGCGCTCAACTTCGGCCATGGGAACCGCCGGCTGATCGACGCCGCCAAGGCCCAGCTCGACCGGGTCACGCTCACCTCCCGCGCCTTCTACCACGACCGGTTCGCCGAGTTCTGCGCCCGGCTGGCGGAGTTGTGCGGCATGGAGATGGTGCTGCCGATGAACACCGGGGCTGAGGCGGTGGAGACGGCGGTGAAGACCGCCCGCAAGTGGGGCTACCGGGTCAAGGGCGTCGCGGCCAACACGGCGAAGATCGTCGTCGCCGCGAACAACTTCCACGGCCGTACGACGACGGTGATCAGCTTCTCCACCGACCCGGAGGCGCGGGCCGACTTCGGGCCGTACACCCCCGGGTTCGAGATCGTCCCGTACGGGGACCTCACCGCGATGGAAGCGGCGGTCACGGAGAACACGGTGGCCGTCCTGCTGGAGCCGATCCAGGGCGAGGCCGGGGTCCTGGTGCCCCCGACCGGCTATCTCGCGGGCGTCCGGAAGCTCACCCGCGAGCGGAACGTCCTGTTCATCGCGGACGAGATCCAGTCGGGTCTGGGGCGTACGGGGAAGACGTTCGCCTGTGAGCACGAGGACGTCGTGCCGGACATGTACGTCCTGGGCAAGGCGCTGGGCGGCGGGGTCGTGCCGGTGTCGGCCGTGGTCTCCTCCCGGGAGGTGCTGGGGGTCCACCGGCCCGGCGAGCACGGCTCGACCTTCGGCGGCAATCCGCTGGCCTGCGCGGTCGCCCTGGAGGTGATCGCGATGCTGCGCACGGGCGAGTACCAGCAGCGCGCCACCGAACTGGGTGACCATCTCCACCGTGAGCTGGGCCTGCTGACCGGCGGCGGCGCGGTGGACGCGGTGCGTGGCCGCGGTCTGTGGGCGGGCGTGGACATCGCGCCCTCGCACGGCACCGGCCGCGAGATCTCCGAGAAGCTGATGGACCGCGGGGTCCTGGTCAAGGACACCCACGGCTCCACGATCCGGATCGCCCCGCCCCTGGTGATCAGCAAGGAGGACCTGGACTGGGGCCTCGACCAGCTCCGCGCGGTCCTGGCCCGGTGACACGGGTGACGCGGGTGATCGAGGGACCCTCGTGACCGGGTTACCGGGTGCCGGGTCACCGGGTGGCCACTCTGGCACCCGGGTGACCCGCCGTGCCCGCTGCCCGCTGCCCGCTGCCCGCCCGACCGGCCCGGCCCCGCCGGACCGGTCAGGCGGAGCGGGCGGCCCGGCCCGTACGGAATCGCGGGGCCACGGCTCCAGCAGGCCCCGGGCGCGTCAGGGCAGAACGCGGCAGAGGGTGTCCAGCGCACCCGCCCAGGCGCTCTCCGGCGGGGTTCCGTATCCCACCACCAGGGCGTCGCCGCGCGGCGGGGTGTCCTGGTGCCGGAACCGGGAGAGCCCTTCGAGCGCGAGTCCGTGCCGGGCCGCGGCGCGCAGCACGGAGCGCTCGGTGCCCGGCGGCAGTTCGAGGACCGCGTGCAGCCCCGCGGCGACCCCGGTGATCCGGACAGCGGGCGCACGCTCCGCCAGCGCGGCCCGCAACTGGTCACGGCGGCGGCGGTAGCGCAGCCGCATCCCCCGTACATGACGGTCGTACGCGCCGGAGGCGATGAACTCCGCCAGCGTCAGCTGCTCCGGCGCCCCCGTTGCCCAGTCGATCCTCCCCTTGGCTTCGAGCACCTTCCCGACCAGGTCGGCGGGCAGCACCAGCCAGCCCAGCCGCAGCCCCGGGGCCAGCGACTTGCTCACGGTTCCCAGATAGACCACCCGGTCGGGGTCGAGGCCCTGAAGGGCGCCGACCGAGCGCCCGTCGTAGCGGAACTCCCCGTCGTAGTCGTCCTCCAGGACGAGCCCGCCCGTCGCACGCGCCCAGTCGACCACGGCCGCGCGCCGGTCGGCGGGCAGCGAGACACCCACCGGGAACTGATGGGCGGGCGTCAGCAGTACGGCCCCGGTCCGGGCCCCTGCCCCGCCCGGGCCACCCGCCCCCAGGGTGTCCACCCGCGTCCCCCGCGCGTCGAAGGGGAGCGCGGGCGTCCGCAGTCCCGCGGCGGCCAGCACATCCCAGTGGTCGTCCAGCCCGTACGCGTCCACCGCCGTCTCCCGGGCCCCGCGCCGCCGCAGCACCTCGCCCATCAGCATCAACCCGTGACCAAAGCCCGCGCACACCACGATCCGCTCCGGGTCGGCGAGCACCCCACGGGCGCGGGCCAGATAGTCGGCCAGCACGGTCCGCAGTTCGATCCGGCCGCGCGGACCCCCGTACCCGAACGCGTCGCTGGGTGCGGCGGTCAGGGCCCGGCGGGCCGCTTTCAGCCACTGCGCCCGGGGGAAGGCGGTCAGGTCGGGCGAGCCCGGCATCAGGCTGTACCGGGGGCGGGGACTGGCCGGCGGCGCGGCGGCCACACCCGCGGGCCGGTGCGGTACGGCACGGGGCGCGACCCGGGTGCCCGAACCCTGGCGGGCGACGAGCCAGCCCTCGGCGACGAGTTCGGCGTACGCGGCGGCCACGGTGTTGCGGGCGACACCCAGATCGGCGGCGAGCGAACGCGACGACGGCAGCAGCGCCCCGGGGGCGAGCCGTCCCCCGCGTACGGCCTCGCGCAACGCCTCCGTCAGTCCGGCGCGCAGCCGGGAGCCATGCAGCTCAATGTCCAGATCGGCGCCGATTCCGGAGGCGGGAGCGACCGAAGTGGCCCAAGCTTTCTCCATGGAACTGGACCATACCGCTGCGCCACATCGCCATTAGATTCACGGCCATGGGCACTGACACGACCACCGGCACGGGCACGAGACCCGACACAGGTACGGGACCCGACACGGGCACGAGACCCGGCACAGGTACGGGACCCGGCACAGCCACGGACCCAGCCACCGGCCCGGAAGCGAGAACCGACCGGCTCCCCGCGCACCCGCCCCGCCTCCACTGGACACGGCTCGCCCCGGACGTCTACCACGCCATGGTCGCACTGGACCGCGCCGCCAGAAAGGGCGTCGCCCCGGTGATCCTGGAGCTGGCCAAGATCCGGGCATCCCAGATCAACCGCTGTGCCGTCTGCCTCGACATGCACGCCGAGACGGCGCTGGCGGCGGGCGAGTCGGTCCAGCGGATCGTCCAGCTCAGCGCGTGGGCGGAGTCGCGGCACCTCTACACGGCCCGGGAGATCGCCGCGCTCGAACTGACCGACGCGATCACGATCCTCCCGGGCGGCTTTGTGCCGGACGAGGTGTACGAGAGGGCCGCGAAGGAGTTCGACGCGACGGAGCTGACCCATCTGATCGCGGGTATCACGGTCATGAACGCCTGGAACCGCTTCGGAGTGACCGCCCGGATCGGCATCGGCTACTACGGACGCCCGCGGGCGAGCCACGACCACTGAGATCACCAAGGAGCGCATCGCCATGACCAGTGCCGTTCAGACCTTCCACGCACTCCATCACGACCGCCCCGCCGATGATCCGCTCGTCCTGCCGGGACCGTGGGACGCGGTCAGCGCCGCCGCCTTCGCCGACGCGGGCTTCCCGGCACTCGCGACCCCGAGCGCCGGGATCGCGGCGGTACTCGGCTACGAGGACGGGCAGACCCCGGCCGACGAGATGTTCGCGGCGATCGCCCGGATCGTCCGCGCGGTGGACATCCCTGTCTCGGCGGACATCGAGGCCGGGTACGGGCTGCCGCCGGCCGAACTGGTCGCCCGGCTGCTGGAGACGGGCGCGGTCGGCTGCAATCTGGAGGACTCGATCGACAAAGTGCTCCAGGAC
>NZ_JBSGUP010000066.1:0-22608 GCF_053607985.1 Streptomyces sp. NPDC055078 | reverse complement strand
GCCCTCGGCCGTCCCGAACGCGCCCTGACGCTGCTGGAGCATGCGCGCGGCCTGCTGCTGCGTGAGGGCCTGGGCGGCCGTGACGGCCTCGACGGGCTGCGCCGCGCCGACCCGGCGGCGGCCGACGAGTTCGTCCTGCTCAGGGCGGAGCTGAACGCCTCCGACCAGACGAGCGTCGACCTCTACCACCAGAGCCACGGGAGCGTCCCGGCGGCGGCTCCGCGCAGCGGGCGGGCCCGGCGGCACCGGCAGCTCGCCGAGCGGTGGGAGACGCTGCTGGGCCGCATCCGCGCTCTTCCCGGCCTGGAGGGCTTTCTGCTGCCGCCCGCGATCGAGTCCCTGCGCCGCAGCCCGGCGGGCGGGCCGGTCGTCCTGATCAACCCCGGCCCGTCCCGGTGCGACGCGCTGATCCTCACGCGCGACGCCTCCCCCCGCGCCCTGCGGCTGAACTGCGACTACGCCGAACTGCGCGAGCGGGCCCGCGCCTTCCAGCGGCTCCCGTCCGCCGCACCGCCCCCGTCCGGTGGCCCCTCGCGGCCGGACGAGGCGCAGCTCCTCGACCACCTGGCCTGGCTGTGGGACCGTATCGGCCGGCCGGTCCTGGCCGAGCTGGGCCTGCTGTCCCCCGCACCGCGCCCCGCGCGGGACGCCCCCAGGATCTGGTGGTGCCCGATCGGGGTGGCGGCGTTCCTGCCGCTGCATGCCGCGGGCCGGTACGGCGACGCGGACCCCGGCGACGCCGTCATGGACCACGTGGTCTCCTCGTACACGTCCACGGTGCGGGCGCTCCTGCCAAAGGGCGGCGGCACCGGCACCGGGGCCGCGAGCCCGCCCGCGGCCCGCCGCGCCGAGGTCCTGCTCGTCGAGGTGGGCGAGGCGCCGGGGACGCGCGCGCTTCCGGGGGTCCGGTTCGAGGGCGAGCGGCTCACCGAACTCGTACCCGGTCTGACCCCGCTCGCCGGCACCCGGGCCACCCGGGAAGCCGTGCTCGCGGCGCTGCCCCGGCACGACATCGCCCACTTCGCCTGCCACGCCGTCACCGACCCCCGGTCCCCGTCCCTCAACCGGCTGCTGCTGCACGATCACGCGTCGGCCCCGCTCACCGCGATCGAACTGTCGGCACTGGACGTTCAGCACGGTGGCCTGGCCTACCTCTCGGCCTGCGAAACGGCGCGGTCGAACGAGCGGCTCGCCGACGAGGCCGTGCACATCGCCACCGCCTTCCAGCTCGCCGGCTACCGCCATGTCGTCGGCACGCTCTGGCCGGTCGCCGACAGCGCCGCCGGACGCATCGCGGACGACTTCTACACCGGCCTCGCCCCGTCCTTCCACCCCGGCGAGGCGGCCAGGACCCTCCACCGCGCCGTCCACGCCCTCCGCACCGACGCCCCGGACGAGCCATCGCGCTGGGCCGCGCACATCCACCTCGGGAGCTGACTTGTCCCTTAACCTCTGAGGCTGTCGCGCTCGATGATGCTCCCGGGCCGTCTGGTCGTTGTCCCGAACGTCGTCGTGGGTCGTGGGGCGGCGGTTGTGCAGCGGAACACCAAGACGTGGTTACGCAGTGGAGTTCCTTGGCCCGCCACCTGCTGATTGCCAAGCGAGCGGCCCCCGGACGTTGCTCGGGCACCAGGGTTTCGACGGGGGGTGGGAGCTGACGCCGACCCCGCGCGCCGATCCCGGATCCGGCCGGTCCGCAATCGGCCGTACGGAGCGCTTCGGACCGGTGGGTACTCCGGTCGCAGCTGACCGGGCTCGCCGACCTCGTCCACGCCCTCACCGCCCGTGTCCCCGGCACGCGCGGCGTCTACGCCGGCCGGGGGTCCTGATGCGCGGGCGACCCGCTGTCGCTGCGTCAGGCTCCTTTTGTTCGGGACTGGTTCAGGCCCTGGGTCACCGTGTGCGGCGAAGGCATGGCTTGTTCCACGGTGTCTACTACGGTGACTCGGCCTCCGTCGCCGGGATCGGGGTCGGGCACGATCGATTCCGGGTCGACGAGGTAGACCTCATGACCGTCCAGCGTGAGCCGACGCGTGACCTCCAGGAGCATGCGCCGTGCCACGTCGTCGATCGAGTAGACCATCGTGAGGTCCACGGCCACCCTGACCTCCGGGGGCGCAGAGTTCACGGCCTCCCGGACAACCCGCTCGGCTCCGGCAAAGCCGATCCCGCCTTGCAGTTGGAAGACCCGCAGCGCGGTCGGTCCGCTGCCGACGACATGGTTGGAGCGCACGACCGCACGCGCAGCGGCCGGGACCCCCATCACATGCAGACCCATGTCGGAGGAGAACCGTTCGAACAGGGACACCCCGCGAACGCTGTTCCCGTGGGGATCCAGACGTGGGGAGAACGTGGCGATGCCGATCTGACCGGGGAGCGCACCGATCAGGCCCCCGGCCACGCCGCTCTTCGCGGGAATGCCGACCTGGGTCGCCCAGTCACCGGCCGCGTCATACATTCCGCAGGTGAACATGACGCTGAGCACCTGACGCACCACCGGTTCCGGGATCACTTGCTCACCCGAGAGAGGGTTCGCCCCACGGTTGGCCAGTGTCGCGGCCATCATGGCCAGGTCCCGCGCGGTGACGAGCACGGAACACTGTCGGGTGTAGCCGTCGACAACGGCCCTCGGGTCCTCGGTGAGGATGTTGTGGCTGCGGAGCATGTGGGCGATGGCGAGGTTGCGGTGCGCGTGCTCCATCTCCGACGCGCACACCGCCTCGTCCGTCCTCAGCCGACGGCCGGCGAAGGCCGAGAGGCCGCGGACCACGCGCTCCACGCGCTCTGCCGGATTCAGGTCCTCGGAGCCGGCCAGCGAGTGAGTGGTGATCGCACCGGCGTTGATCATGGGATTCAGGGGGCGCCCGGTGTCGCTTTCGAGGGAGATCTGGTTGAACGCCTCTCCCGATGGCTCGACACCGATTTTGGCGAGCACAGGGTCGAATCCCCGGTCAGACAGTGCAAGGGCATATGCGAACGGTTTGGAGATCGATTGGATGGTGAACTCGGTATCGATGTCACCGGCGCCGTAGACCTCGCCTTGAACCGTGGCGAATACCGCGCCGAGGCGTTCGGGATCCGCTGCTGCGAGCTCGGGGATGTACCCTGCCAGCTCTCCGGACGTATCCGACTCCACATCTCCGAGTGCCTCGGTCAGATAGTCGGGAATGACTGACCGCATTCATCCTCCTCTCATCAGATGCGCAACTTCCTGGCTGCGTACGCCGCACAGATCTATCACGCGATGCGCAAGAAATCGGATCTCATTCCTGTGTGGCGCGCGTGACCGGTGCGAAGTCGGACGGTGTCGCCCGGCGGAACGCGCCACCGTTCGCCGTGAATTCATCGCCGTGCTTCTTGAGATGGCGAGCGAACAGCGGGCACACAGGCACCACGGTGAGGTCCCTCCCGATGCTGTCCTTGAGCGCCTCACGCGCGGTGCCTGCTCAGCGGGAGGGCGAGGATCACCACGTCGGCGGCCTCCGCGGCCTTGGCCGGCCACACGGCGGTCGCTCCGGGGGTGAGAACCCCGGCGGTCAGCGCGATCTTCGCGGGATCGCCCGACCCGGAGATCAGGACCCGGATCGCGTGGGCGATCTTGGTCGCGACCGTCCCGACCGAACCGACGTGCAGCGAACCGCGCTCCACCCCGGTGCCGAACTCCGCGCGACGGATCGGCGGCCAGCCGCGCAGGGCACCGATCCGGGTCGAAGACCTCCGGCAAACCGTGGACGCATTCGGCGGCGTGCAGGCAGCGCCTGGCCTCGAAGGTCACGGTGATCGACTTGCCCTGGTACGTCTTCTTCTGGGTTCCGCTGCTCATACCGCCTCCGTTGCCGCTGTGCCCGGCTGTTCAGTCACTGACGTTGCTGCGGGACTGATACAGCAGGTCCTGGTACTCGGGGTGCCGGGCGATCCACCCCGCGACGAACGGGCAGGTGGCCAGCACCCGCAGGTTCGCGGCGCGCGCGTCATCGAGGGCGGTGCGAGCCAGCGCTGCCCCAACGCCCCTGCCCTCGTGCTCCGGCGAGACCTCGGTATGGACGAACGCGACGAGGTCCGTCGTACGGATGTATTCCGCGACGCCCGCGGCCCTGGACTCTCCCTCGACCCGGGCCTCGTACCGCTTGGCCTCGGGAACGTCGCTCACTTCCACTGACATGTGTCCTCCATACACCTTCCGTGTGGGCCTTGTTCCAAGCCGACGCCCCCGACCGGCTGTTGTCCGCGAGGGAACCGGTCGGCGACAGCAGTACCCGGTACGGATGGGAGCGGGCCCGGCAGTTGTGTCAGGCGCTGCTACCGGCGCGCTCGGCGAGGAGCTGCATCTCCCAGGCGAAGGCCACACCGGATGCGCCGCCGTGCTGCGCCTGGACCTCGGCGACGCCCGGTACGGTCTTCTCGCGGGCCCAGTCACGCTGCCACTCGCCCATCACGGCCTGCCAGGTGTTGATGAAGGTCCTGTTGATCGGCTTCTGCTCCGGGAACACGTCCTGCAGCCCCTGGACGAGGTAGCCGCCGCGCTCCTCCAGCACGGTCGTCAGGATGGTCGGCACGTCGAACACCTTGGCGGCCTTGGCGAGACCGACGACGTTGTTCACGACCATCGCCGGTTCGTGGCTGTTCAGGTTGGCGAACTGGAACGGCTGGTGGTCGATCAGTACGAGCACGCTCTCCTCGGGCGTCAGCAGCGCGTCGAGTCCGGCCTTGTTCCCGGTGCTCATGGGATTCCCCTTCTGGAGCTTCATGCCAGAGGGCTGTCAGGCGGTACGCCGAAGGCTCGATGCCTGCAGCGCACCCCATACGGGCTGACCTCCTGACGGCCCCGCATCATCTAGTTGATGCGACAACTAAGCTAGGTTGCGAGTACTTGATACGTCAACCAGCCGCTGGGGGGAGCGACTTTCCGGGGGGACGGCACCCGGTCCGAGCTGCGCCGTTACGCTCACTCCATGAACGCAACGCCTCGCTGGCTGACATCGGAGGAGAAGACCGCCTGGGACAGCTTCATCCACCTGCAGGAGAAGCTCATCGGACGGCTTTCCCGCCGAGTCCAGGCCGACTCCGGGATGTCCGCATCCGACTACACCGTGTTGGTCAAACTCACCGAACCCGGCGGCGGGCGGATGCGCTTCATGGACCTGGCGAAGCTGGTGGAGTGGGAGAAGAGCCGTATGTCCCACCAGGTCAGGCGGATGACGAAGCGCGGACTGGTGAGCAGGGAGGACTGTCCCGACGACGGGCGCGGAGCATTCATCGTCGCCACCGCGGCCGGTTACAGGGCGATCGAGGACGCCGCGCCCATGCACGTCCAGCACGTCCGCCGACTGTTCATCGACGCCCTCACTCCTGAAGACCTCCGCGCGCTCGCCCGGATCTCGAACCGTGTCCTCGCGCACATGGAGAAGCAGACCGACTGACCGATCGGACAGCAGACCGCTACAGCTCCAGGGCCCGTCGTGGAACGGTGCTCCAGCCGCTTGAAACAGTGGCGGGCGGTTTCCGACGGCAGCCTCGCCGCCCCCTGCGTCACCACGCCGGCCGGTGACGGCACCTACGGTTTCCGCGTTCGTGAACGGCGTTCCAGTTGGGTGCGTTCTCGTTGGCTGCGTTCATGCTCCGGGTCCTCGGGGCGGGGGGCCAGAGGATGCGGTGGGTGGGGTGGGGAGGTGTGGCGGAGTTCGGCGCCGTACTGGTCGGTTGTCTGGAGCAGTGTTTCCCCGGTGGGTTCGGACTGGGGCCAGATCATCAGGAGGTAGTCCTCGACGGGTTCTTCTGTCGTGCCGTCGGGAAAGGTGTCCCGGCCCCGGGCGTGGACGCGCAGCCGGTAGGTGCCGGGCCCCGAGGGGGTCAGTTCGGGCAGTTCGGGAAGCTCGTCCTGGGGTGAGGCCACCTTGAGGTGGCCGTCGGGCGATTGAAGGGAGACCTCCACGACCTCGTCCCAGCCGGCGAGGCCGACTGTCTGAGGTGGTGCGTGCCGTATGTCCACGGTGACGGAGACCGCGCCGGTGTGGATGCCGGTGATGACCACGGCGGCTCCCCGCCCGGTCACGGTGACCAGACCGTTGGTTGCCTGGGGGGCGTCGCCGGGCAGTTGAGCGGTGTCGACGATCCAGAAGGCGTGGTGGTCGGCCTGGACCACTGCTGGGCCGGACGGGTGTGGCCCGGTCATGGAGGCTCCCTGGTTGCTCGCTGCCTGTTATGGGGTGATGTCGACGTGGAAGGAGTCCGCGTCGGTCCGTTGCGTCGTTGACGGCAGCACGCGTTCCGTGACGTAGAACCGGTTCAGGGCCCGGCCTCCTTCACGGTTCTGCGTGGCGTCGATCATGCAGACGCTGTAGCCCTGGGGACCGGTGCCGACCGGTTCGCTGATGCTGCACTGGACGCGGTCGTAGGTCCGGGCGGGCCCCCGGCCGTGGGGTTGCGCCGTGGAGGCGCCCTGCCAGGTGGAGGCGAAGGGGTACTCGTCGCA
This sequence comes from Streptomyces sp. NPDC055078, assembly GCF_053607985.1. Classification (NCBI taxonomy): domain Bacteria; kingdom Bacillati; phylum Actinomycetota; class Actinomycetes; order Kitasatosporales; family Streptomycetaceae; genus Streptomyces; species Streptomyces sp. NPDC055078. The sequence continues at coordinate 16,136 of NZ_JBSGUP010000066.1, read as the reverse complement.
GGTCTTGCCGGCAGGGCGGGGATAGGACCCCGGTCCGCGGGGGCAGGACCGGTCACGGTTCTGCCTCAGCAGGGTGCCGGTGGTCCGCTGGAGCGGTTCGCCGGCACGTGCTCCGGGCAGGCCGGATGCCTGTGCCTCAGCGATGTGCTTGGCCAGTTCGGGATAGGGCCCCGTGCGGCTGTACTGCATGGTGGGGACGTAGTCGGGGAAGACCACTCCGGCCCGGGTCGGTCCGGGCAGAGCGTGGTCACCCCGCACCCGCGGGGGGCTCACCGTGATCGGGGTGCTCGGCGTGATCCACAGGGGGGCGTTGTACTGGTAGGTCCACTCGGTGTCGGCGTGGCCGACGGCTCCCCTGGTGGTGGCGGTCGAGTTGAAGTACGACTCGCCGTCCTGCAGGCGGTTGGTCCGCATGAACTGGGGCGGGAACTGGGACCGGTCCAGCGTGCATGACCCGGTGCACGAGGCACGCCCCGAGACGATGGCGAACCCGACCCTCCCCCAGCTTGCCTGGGTCTTGCTGACCTGAATCTGGTTCGCCCATACAGTGAGGTCCGAGACGGTGTAGGAGTAGTTGTACTCGACCGTGTGCAACTGGCCCACCAGGCCGCCGCGCGGGTCGAGCACATTGACCGTCACAGACCGGATCGCACACGCCCGCGTGCGGGTGAACAGCCAGCCGTTGAAGGCGTTGTCGATGCACCATTGCGGCAGGTCGAGGACGGCCTGCGTGGAGACGTCGTTGGCCAGCTGCGCCCTGGCCTGCTTGACCGGCCCCGGCTCCACACAGGTGGCGTACTTGCCCGGATGTTTCCTGACCAGTTGGTCAAGCTTTGCGCGCACTTCCTGACAGTTGCTGGTCACTGCCGCGTCCGCCGCTGTACCGGCCCGCCGGGGAGAGCTGCGGTCATCGGCGGCCACGGCGGACGGCTTCTGCGGTGAGGAGTTGCCGTCGTCGGCCAGCGCCTGGGCGGGTAGGAGCGCCAGCAGTAATCCCGCCAACGCCGCGAGGGTGCCCCCAAGTCTGTTCATGTGGATGCCTTTCGTCATGCCAGTGACTTGTTCCGGTCATGACAGACTACGAACCGGGCGGCACTCCCAGTGCTTCTCCTCACAAAAGGCAATTCGGTCACAGGAAACCTTCTCTTCCGAAAGATCCCCTTCCGCCCCAGAGGGTCAGACCGCATATTCGACCGAAGTACCTGTTCGTGTGTCGGAGCACGACCTCAGCTCCCCACCCGCAGGCAAAAGAAAGTACCCGGCTGTATCGCGGACGAGACCACGGTTCAGGATCATGATCGAGATCGTCGGGTCCAGCCGGAGACTCGCATGGTGAGCCGTAGCGTATCGCCCTTGTCGGTTGAACAAGATGGAGACCGCACTCGACACCGAGATCGCGCAGATGTCTTCGAGGCGTCGTTTCTGTCTGGCCCGGACGAGGAAATGGATTCGATGTGCAACCTCAGTGTTTTTACTGGCACTTCCCTGAGAAATGTGCAGGGACTGCCGGGCCGGAGGCGGTGCCCTGATGGATATGGGCTACCACCACCTCCTCGACCTGCTCATCTGATACCTCGGCCTGCCCGACCGCATCCTGGCCGACACCTCCACGGCCGCCCGTCCCGACGCGGACTACGACGCCGAGGACACCGCGGTGGACCCACCTCGGCGACCGTCCTGTGCTCGCCGACGTCGACGGCGCGGACAGCGCGATCTGGAGCCGGCCCCGGCGTTTTCTCCCACCACGGTCCCATCACGGTCCCACCACGGTCCCACCACGGGGTCGGTGGAGAGGACGAGTCCAGTTGCGGAGTTGCACAACCGGACCGTCCCGGGCGCGCGCCGCGATCGACGTGCCACTCCCCTGGTCACCGGAAGCGGCGTCTGCACGGCCCGCCGTAACGGGATGTGGTGTGCTGTCCGCAACGCAGGACGAACCTGTGGGTCGATGAGGGAAGGACTGGCTTCGCCGGGGTCGGCGGGCCGGTGCGGGGAGGCAAGGGTGGGACAGACGCTTCATGCCGTCGACGTGGCGGGACCGGCTCGTTGGCGGTGGGTGCTGACGTCCGCCTCCGGGCGGGTGCTGGGGGACCATCAGGTCTCGCTGGACACGGACGGGGCGGAGTACGAGGCATTCCGCGATCTGCGGTCCTACCTTCGACGGCAGCGGTTACCGCATGATCCGGTCGGCTCCGAGACCGAAGCCGTCCGGCGGTTGGGGACATGGATCGGCAGCGAAGTCTTCGGAAGGCTCGGTGAACAGCTCTCCGGCACGGTCCGTGTCGTGGTGCCCCGGGAGGCGGAGTTCCTGCTGTCCCGGCCGCTGGAACTGGCCCGGGTGAACGGTGTCGTGCTGGCCCGCCGACAGGTGTGTCCGGTGTACGAGCTGCCCGGCGTGGCATCGCCGGGCGACAAGGAGCCAGTCGGGGAGAGCCTCCGCATCCTGGCACTGTTCTCCATGCCGTCCCGGACGTCGGTCCTCGACCTGCGCCGGGAGCGTCGCGAGCTGGAGACGACCGTACGGCGGATCGCGTCCCGGTCGCGCAAGGCGATCGAACTGCGCGTGCTGCAGTACGGGGTGACCCGGGAGCGGCTCGCCGAGGCGGCCGAGGAGTTCCCGGGCTGGGACGTGCTGCACGTGGCCGGCCATGGACGCGCGGCCGCCCTGCTGCTGGAGCGGGCCGACGGTGAGCCGGATCCGGTGTCCACCGGGGAACTCATCGAGCTGCTGTCGCCTGCCCGGGACCGGTTGAAACTGGCCGTGCTCTCCGTGTGCGACTCGGGCGCCGCGATGGCCGCCGGCACCCTGCACACCCTGGGCCTGCACGACGCCGCCGACCAGGTCGAACAGGACGAGGCGCAGTCGGAAGGGGGGCCCGGTGGAGGTCGGGTCGGGCTGGCCCGGGGGCTCGTGACGGAGCTGGGCGTGGCGGCGCTGGCGATGCGCTACCCGGTCGCGGACGGATTCGCGGTGGCGCTGACCGGGGAGCTGTACCCGAGGCTGCTCGGTGCGGGGCAGCCGGTGGACCGCGCGGTCGCGCTGGCCCTGCCCCGAGCGGTCGGCGAACAGCCGTCGGCCGGGCGGCCGGCGGCGTCGATCGGCACCCCGGCGCTGTTCGGCGCCTCGGCGGCGGGCCTGCGGCTGGCGCCGCCGCCGGGAAGGGTGACCCTGGATCCGTACGCGGAGCGCATGGCGTGGTTCCCGCCGGAGCCGGAGCGGTTCGTCGGCCGGAGCAAGGTGCTCGTGGAGAGCAGCACCGCCCTCGCGCCGGACAGCGGCCTGGCCGGGGTGCTGTTCACCGGCATGGTGGGGACGGGCAAGACGGCCTGTGCCCTGGAGCTGGCACACCAGCACCGGAGCCGGTTCGCCGCGTTGGCCTGGTGGCAGGCACCCACGACGCCGGATGAGTTCCACGGGGCACTCGGCGGCTTCGCGGAGGCGATGGAGACCCAACTGGACCTCCCGATGCGGCAGGCCGTCGCGAGTGAGCAGGCGCTGCGGCGGTTTCTGCCCCGGCTGTCCGCGCTGCTGCGCGAAAACGCCGTGCTGCTGGTGCTCGACCATCTGGACACCCTGCTCTCGCAGGCCGGTACGTGGCGCGATCCGATGTGGGGGCTTCTGATGGAGGCGCTGCTCGGGCACGGCGGGCTGTCCCGCACGGTGCTGACCAGCCGGACCGCGCCGGCCGACGCCGGCCACGCCGGGGTGCTCACCCTGCCGGTTCATCCCCTGTCCGCCGCCGAGGCCGTGCTGCTCGCCCGCGAACTGCCGCACCTGAGCCTGATGCTGCGGGATGTGTCCGGTACCGAACGCGCCGGCGTCCACGACGTCGGCACCCGGGCGCTGGCCCGCCGGGTCCTCACCATCACCCAGGGCCACCCGACGCTGCTGCGGCTCGCCGACGCGGCGGCAGCCGAACCGGCGCGCCTGTCGGCGGCGCTGGCAGCCGCCGAGACGGCGGGCCCTCAGGCCCCGCTGACCGCGTTCTTCACCACCGGGGGCAGTGACCTGGACGGCGGCCACTTCGTGCGGTTGCTGGCCGTGTGGAGCGATGCCGTCCTGGCCGGTCTGCCGGCACCCGCAAGGACCCTGGCCGGACTCCTCTCCCGCATCGAGAGCGACCACCGCCGGCCCTGGGTCGTCGACGAAGTGTGGCCGATGATCTACAAAGTGCGGCACGGTGCCGACGCCCCGCCGCTGGACGAGGCGCTGCAGCCGCTGCTGGCCACCGCCCTCGTGGAGTACGAGCCCGCCGCGTCCGGCGACTCCGGGGCCCTGTCGCACTACCGGCTGCACCCGGGCATCACCGAGGCGGTCCGGACCGGCACCGACGCGAAACTGGCCGAGATCGTGGACCAGGCGCTGATCCTCTATCTGAGGACCATGTACGAGGAAGCGGAGGAAGCCGAGGACGCGGGCCGCGGTCTCGGCACCGTCCTGGTCTGGCTCGGTCTGGGCGCCGTACCGTACCTGCTGCGCCAGGGCGCGCGGGACGAAGCCGCCTCACTCATCGACGCGGTGACCGACCGGGACCTGTCACCGGAAACGACGCACCAGGCCCTGGGGCACCTCCGCCACATACTCGACGACGCGTCCCGTCCCGACCAGCACCTCGTGCATGAGGGCCTGTACGCCAAGGTGCTGTCCCGAATCGATCCGGAAGAGGCGGGCGCCCTGCTCCACGATGTGATCGTCGCCGCCCTCAGCGGCGACCGGTACACGCTCGCCTGGTCGGCCGCCGGTGATCTGGCGGCGCTGCTGCGGAGGACCGGCAATCTGGCCGACGCCCTCTCCGCGGCCGATCTCAGGGTGGAACTCTCCCGGAGCGCCGGTTTCGGTCCCTGGACCGAAGCGGCCGACGCGTGCCTGCGCCTGGAGATCCTCGACGACATGGGCGAGCACGCCCGTGCTCTCGGTGAGGCGACGGCGCTGCTGGACCAACTGGAGACCCTGCCCGCCGAGTCCTCCCGTCCCGAGGCCGTCACGTCGGTGAGCGTGCGCGAGGTCGCGCTCAGTACGGCGCTCGGTCCTGCCACCGGCCTGGAGAACTGGCCCCTGTGCCTCCGCTTGAGCCGGCAGATCCAGGACAGCCACCTGCGGCGGGGCGCGCCAGCACACGAACGCGCCCGCCTGCGGCTGAACGACGCGGTGCCCCTGATGCGGCTCGGCCGCTACGGCGAGGCCGAGCGGACACTCCTGGACTGCCAGACCGTCTTCGAGGCGGCGGACGACATCGGGCTGCTCGGCGCCGTGTTCAGCGCCCGTGCCGAACTGGAGGACCTGCGAAGACGCCCCGATGACGCGGTCACCCTGGCGCAGGCCGCCCTGCGTTACCTCTACCGGCTCCCGCAGCCCGGGGCACTGGCCCAGGGACACGACGCTCTCTCCCGGTACCTGGCCCAGGCCGGCCGTCGCCCCCAGGAGGCGGCCGCCCACAGGTTCGCGGCCGTCATGCTGCGCAACGCGACCGAGTGGGCGTCCGCCGGTGCCACGATCGTGGACATCGGTGATCTGCGCGAATTCGGCGCCGAGTTGCTGCCCGCCACCGTCGACGAGCTGATCACTCGCGTCGAGCGGGTACCGGAGATCCGGTTCGGCGCGGCTCTCGAACGACTCGTCCCGGAACCGACCGAGCGGGAAGCGCACTTCAACGCCTGCTTCCCCTTCGCCGGACCAGTGGTCCTCCAGGCTCTGGAGGAATGGGACCAGGGCAGGGGCGCACTGCGTGAAGCGCTGCACCGCGCGACCGACGGCGAGCGTGGCGAGAGCCTGTTCGAAGGCTTGGACGAGGTCAGCACCGATCTGATCAACATGCACCTTGCACAGATCGATGATGAACCATCCCCGTGATCAGCACCAGAATGCCCGTACCGACCGGCGCGCCCTGACCGGTGCGACCTGCCCTCGGCGGAGCCGGGTACCGTCCGGCCGGGCGAGGAGGCGGGAGCCGGCCCGGCGACGGCCGCCGGGGGCGCGAGCCGGCCCGGCGGCGGCGAAAGCGGAGACAGGCGCACGGGGGTGCCCTCACTGATGGCGAGCTGTACGGCGGGGAGGACAGCGGCGACGCCCTGATCTCCGATGAAGGAGAGCCGCAGCCCGCCACCCCCAACACCCAGCGACTATTCGGGAATTGGATATCCGCATCGCCGTTCCGGCGTTCCCGCGCGGGACTCGCAGGAAGAGTATCGAGCCCATGTTCTGCCCCTGATGCTCTGACGGGAGTAATCGCATGGACAACGTGTCACGCCGGAAAGTTCTGCTGGGCAGTGCGGCGCTCGGTGGCGCGGCTGCGGCCGGTATCGGCCCGCTCGCCGCCCCCGCGACCGCTCGGACCGCCGCATCCGGCCCGGCGGTGACCGTGACCCCCGACGACCTCCGCTATCCCGACCTGGTCTCCGGCAGCAACGGCCGCTGGCGTGGCAGCCCCGGGGCCATCCGCGTGGCGCTGGACACGAAGCAGGTCGTCGGCGCGGTCCAGGAAGCCGTACGGGCCGGAAAGCGCATCTCCATCCGCAGCGGCGGTCACTGCTACGAGGGTTTCGTCTTCAATTCCGAGGTCGAGGTCGTCATCGACATGTCGGCCATGAACTCCGTCTCGTACGACAAAAGGCTCCGCGCCTTCGCCGTCGAGTCCGGATGCACGCTCTGGGAGGTCTATCAGGAGCTGTACCGCGTGTGGGGCGTGACCGTGCCGGGCGGCACATGCGGTTCCGTCGGTGCCGGCGGGCATATCTGCGGCGGCGGCTACGGGATGCTGTGCCGGCAGGCCGGACTGACCGTCGATCACCTCTACGCCGTGGAGGTCGTCGTGGTGGACGGGAACGGCCGGGCTCGCGCCGTGCTCGCCACCAGCGAGGAGAACGACCCGCACCGCGAGTTGTGGTGGGCGCATACCGGTGGCGGCGGCGGCAGTTTCGGCGTCGTCACCCGCTACTTCCTCCGCACCCCGGGCACCGGGCACCTCCCGCCCGAGGAGCAGTTGCCGAGGCCGCCCGCCCAGGTGTACCTCCACTCGCAGTCCTGGCCCTGGAGCGACATCACGGAGGGCCGCTTCCGCACGCTCCTGCGGAACTACGGCGCGTTCCACGAGGAGCACAGCGCTCCCGACTCGCCTTACGCGGGCCTGTTCAGCATGCTGGTGCTCAGCACGGCGGCGAGCGGCCAGATCTCCATGTCCACCCAGATGGACGCCACCCGGCCGGACTCCGCGCGGCTGCTGGGGGATTTCCTCGCCGAGATCGGCGCCGGGATGGGCCGTCCGCAGCCGATGGCGCGGCGCGCGGGTGAGCTCCGGGCGACGCCGGAGCTGTTCACCGCGCAGAAGCGGCCGTGGCTCGCCGCGACCCGGGCGAACTCCGGCTCCGGCTGGGGCGGGCGCGGGGACTACAAGTCGGCGTACCTGCGCCGGGGCTTCCCCGACGAGCAGATAGCCGCCGTCTACCGGCACCTGACCGGGACCAAGCTGACCAACGCGCTGCTCCAGGTCGACTCGTACGGCGGCCAGGTCAACGCGGTGGCGTCGGACGCGACCGCGGTGGCGCAGCGCGACTCGGTGCTCAAGCTGCAGTACCAGGCGTACTGGCGCGAGCCGGCCGAGGAGGCCGCGAAGCTCGCCTGGATACGCGGCATCTACCGCGACGTCTACGCCGACACGGGCGGCGTCCCGGTTCCCGGCGAGGTCACCGACGGCTGTTACGTCAACTACCCGGACATCGACCTCGCAGCGCCCGAGTGGAACAGCTCCGGCGTCCCGTGGCACGACCTCTACTACAAGGAGGGCTACGCCCGGCTGCAGCAGGTGAAGCGGCGCTACGACCCGGGCGACGTCTTCCGCCACGCCCAGTCCGTACGCCTGCCGGACGCGGGATGAGCGCCACGTCACGAGGCATTCCGAATGGGTCTCATTCCCCTCGCGTATGAGAGCTGACGTGCGCACCGTGCCTGTGTTCAATCAGGTTCATCGCATCCGAGTCGAACACCGGAGGAGACGGCTGTGCACGATGACCGCGTGGCGGAACCCAGCGGACGAACCGTGGTGGTGACCGGCGGGACCAGCGGGATCGGTGCCGCGATCGCGGGGCGGTTCGCGGCCGACGGCGACGACGTCGTCGTCGCGGGGCTCGACGCGGAACGCGCCGCGGGCACCCTGCCGGAGCAGGTGCGCGCCGTGCCTCTCGACGTCCGGCGGGACGGTGAACTCCACGACTTCCTCACCGGGTTCGACGAGTTGCACGTGCTGATCAACGCCGTCGGCGTCATCGCCCGCGGGCGGGAGTTCGAGCCCGAGGTCTTCGCCGACGTCGTCGGGGTCAACCTCACCGGCACCATGCGCTCCTGCGTCGCCGCGCGGCGGGCGCTGGCCGGTTCCGGCGGCTGCATCGTCAATATCGCGTCCATGCTGAGCTTCTTCGGCGGCGGGCGGGTGCCCGCGTACAGCGCCAGCAAGGGCGGCGTCATGCAGCTCACCAAGTCGCTTGCGGTCGCCTGGGCGGATCAGGGAATCCGGGTGAACGCCGTCGCACCCGGGTGGATCCGCACCGGACTGACCAGCGATCTGCACGAGAGCGCCGAATCCAGCAGGCGCATCCTCGACCGCACACCGATGGCCCGCTGGGGCACGCCCGCGGATATCGCCGGGGCCGTCTCCTTTCTGGCGGGCCCCGACGCGGCTTTCATCACCGGCGCCGTACTGGCAGTCGACGGCGGATATCTGGCCACGTGAACAGAAAGTCAGCTCCAAGCTCCACCGCGAATTGCGGGAAAGGACCGATGATCATGGCCATAATTCCGACCTCCGCCGCCGTGCCGCCGGAGATCGCCGTAGCCGCACTGCCCGAAGACGACCGGGTCTGGGTGCCACAGGCGCCGAACGTATGGTTCCGCCCGCTGATGTTCAACACGGTGACCGGGCAGTGGTGCAACCTGCTGAAGGTGACCGCCGCCGGCATCGTCTCCCGGCACCGGCATCCAGGCGTCGTCTTCGGCTATGTACTCAAGGGCAAATGGCAGTACCACGAGCACGACTGGGTCGCGGAGGCAGGGCACTTCGTGTACGAGCCGCCCGGGGAGATCCACACCCTTGAGGTGCCGCAGGACTGCCCCGAGATGATCACGTTCTTCAATATCACCGGTGCCATGGCGTACGTGGACGCGAACAGCGAGCAGATCGGCTACGAAGACACCTTCACGAAGATCGAGATGTGCCGGGCCCACTACGAGAAGAACGGGCTCGGCGCCGACTACGCGGACCAGTTCATCAGGTAGCGCACGTCAGGGGCCGGTGGAAGCGCTTGCATCACACCGCTATACCTACCGGTCGGCCGAGGGTATCGTCTGGACGATCTCGATGATCGGAGGACGTCCATGGACCTCAACAGCGTGCACCACTACCGCATCGACTGGATCACGAGCTTCGTGGCGGTGGCCCACCACGGCAGCTTCTCGGCCGCGGCCAAGTCCCTCTACCGCTCCCAGCCACGGGTCAGCAGCCATGTGGCCGCTCTGGAGCGGCTGGTGGGCCGGCGGCTCGTGGACCGTTCGGTGCAGCCCTCGATCCTCACTCCCGAGGGCCGCGGACTCCTCCCGCACGCCGAAGAGATCATCCGACGCCTGGACATGCTGGCCGGGACCGCCGCGGGAACGGTGTGCGGCACGGTTCGGCTCGGCTGCTACCCGAGCGTCGCGGCGTATCTGTACCCGCGGGTGGTCCGGGCACTGCGGTCGTCCCATCCGCAGATACGTCTGGTGCTGCACGAGGGCCCCAGCCTGGAGTTGGGGGCGCAGCTCGCGGACGGGGGCATCGACATGGCCGTCCGCCCGCTGCACCCGCTGGTCAACTCCCACCGGGTGACCAGCCAGGTGCTGTGGCGTGAGCCGCTGGTCGCCGTGCTCCGCACGGATCATCCGCTCGCCGCCGCGGACGGGGTGACACTGGCACAGGCCGCCCGGCTGCCGGTGATCAGCATCGGGGAGAGCGACGACGGCCACAGCCGTCAGTACGAGACCAACCTCGCGTTCGCGAACATGGACCTGCACCCGGTCGTCTCCGAACGCACCAACCAGCCGCAGACGTTGATCTGCCTGGTCCGGCACGGCCTCGGCGTCGGTATCACCAACGCCCTGGCCATGACCACCGCGGACACCGACGGCGTCTCGCTCGTCCCCCTCGTCGACGCGGGCTGCCAGCGCGTCGTCGCCGCCTGGTGGCGGCTGAACGAGGACCCCTCACCCGCCGTGGAGGCGGTACGGGACTGCCTGAGCCGGCTCGACCCGCCGAAGTGGCCGTGGCCGGCGGCGAGCGGCGCCGCGGCGGAGCCGCTGCCGACCGCCGGTTAGCCGGCACCCGCCCGCATCCGCTTCTCGAATACCCGCATTCGAGCCCGATAACTGACCGCTCCGGCATTCCGCTCCTACGGTATTCCTGTCCGACGTCACAGGGTCGGCCGAGTAGTTCCAGAAATGCGTTCTGGAATGTGCTGCCAGCAGAACGGAGCCCATACGACATGACCACGAAGATTCCCGCCGAGACGGTCACGGCATTCCACAGCATCGCCACCGCATCGGTGGCCGACGCGGTGGAACAGATGGGACGACGCGGCTACCTGTCCGGCAGCATCCGGCAAATGCTCGCCGGCAAGCTCGTCGGCCCCGCGGTCACGGTGCTCGAAGTGCCCTCCCCCGACCCGGTCCCGCCCGGCCACGCGCTGCGGGCCATCGACGAGTCGGATCCCGGCAGCGTCGTCTGCATCACCGCCGGAGGCGCCGATGTCGCCGTCTGGGGCGGCCTGATGTCCGCCGGTGCCGTCGCCAACGGGATCGCCGGCGCGGTCCTGGACGGATGCGTGCGCGATGTCGAGGAGATCCGCCGCGACTACCCGGATTTCCCGGTCTACGCCCGCGGGAGCGTGCCCGCGACCACCGTGGGCCGCTATCGCACGGTGTCACTCAACGAGGCCGTGGAACTGGGCGGCGTGTCCATCCGCCCCGGGGACCTCATCGTCGCCGACACCGACGGAGTGGTGTGCGTACCGGCTGAGCTCATCGACGCGGTGCTCGTCGCCGCCCAGGAGATCGAGCAGCGGGAGCGGGAACAGACCGCGCTGATACTCGAATCGGGGTCGCTGGCGGGCGGCCTCGCGAAGTACAACCGGATCTAGCCGTGGAGATCCTCGCGGTCGGCGAGCCGCTCCTTGAGTTCCACACCAGAACCGCCACGTCGCCACGGGTCCAGGAGGCGGACGCCTTCGGCGTCGGATACGGCGGCGACACCTCCAACTTCGCGATCGCCTCGCAACGCTCCGGCGCCCGCACCGGGTACGTCACCAGGATCGGCGACGACGACTTCGGCACGGCGCTCCTGCGCCTGTGGGAGCGGGAGGGGGTCGGTACGGATCATGTGGTCCGGGAGGCCGGCGGGCGGACCGGCATCTACTTCATCTCCCGCTCGGAGTCGGAGAGCAGGTTCACCTACTACCGCGCCCACTCCCCCGCCAGCCGCCTCACTCCCGCGGACATCCCGGCCGACTCCGTCCGACGGGCCCGGCTGGTCCACCTCACCGGCATCACCCAGGCGATCAGCACCAGCGCCTGCGACGCGACCTTCCACACCATGGAGCTGGCCCGTGAGAGCGGGACGCTGATCAGCTACGACCCGAACCTGCGGCCCGCCCTCTGGCCGGCCGAACGCGCTCGCGCCGTGGTCATGCGCAGCGTCGAGTTGTGCGACATCGCGCTGCCCAACCTTGAGGAGGGCCGCTTGCTCACCGGAGCCGACAGCCCCGAGGACGTGCTCGACGCCTTCGTGCGCCGAGGCCCGTCGATCGTGGTGCTGAAGATGGGCGCACAGGGAGCGCTGCTGGCCCACGGGGGCGCGGTGACGCACATCGCGCCGCACCCGGTGGACGCGGTGGACGCCACCGGGGCCGGCGACACCTTCGACGGCGTGTTCGCGGCCCGGCTGCTGGACGGCGCGTCCGCGCAGGAGGCCGCCCGCCATGCGGCGGTCGCGGCGGCGCTCACCACGACAGGACCCGGCGCGGTCACCCCGATCCCCCACCGCGACGTTGTGGAAGCGGCGCTCGCCGGCGGTCAACCGCCCGTCAGGCAGTCCAAACCGATCAGGAGATGAGTCATGTTGCGCGCGAAACGTCACGTTGCGGTGGCGGCTTGCTCGGGCATTTTGCTGCTCGCCGGGTGTTCCGGCGGGTCCACCGTCGACGACGAGGTATCCGGCGGCGACGGCCCGGCCCCTACCAAGGTCAAGGCCGGATACGTGTCCGCGATCGACCAGATCAGCCTGCCGGCCGGGCTTGAGGCGGGCTACTTCGACGAGCAGAACCTGAACGTGAAGCTCAGCGACCCGTTCCCGACAGGCGTGGACGCGCTCAACGCGCTACAGGCCGGCGAGGTCGACTTCGTACAGGTCGGCACGCCCGCCATCGCCGCGGCCCAGGAAGGCATCGATCTCGTCCTGGTGGGCAACTACACGGGCTCCGCCAGCCGGCAGAGCATCGACGAGACCATGGCCGTCGTGGCGGCCCCCAAGTCCGGAGTGGACGGCGACGACCTCAAGACCCTGCGCGGCAAGCGCATCGGCGTCTCCGAAGGCTCCATCAACCACCTGTACCTGCTCGGGCTGCTGGAGCAGGCCGGTCTCAAGGCGGGCGACGTCAAGGTCGTGAACACGGGGCCGCCGGACATGGCGGTGGCGCTCAAGTCCGGCGGTATCGACGTCGCCATCGTCTGGGACCCGTTCCCGATGCAGATCACCCAGCAGGTGGACGGTGCCAAGGAGGTGCTGCGCGGCGGCGGCCACATCCCGTTCGTGGGCTACATCGTGACCACCCGTGCATACGCGGCGAAGCACCCCGACGTCGTCGAGCGCTTCCTCACCGCGCGGGCGACGACGGACCAGTGGATGCGCGAGAACCCGGAGAAGGCCACCCAGTCGGCGACCCGCTGGCTGCCGGGTACGAAGGAGGACGTCGCCCGGCAGTCGATGAAGCACAACGTCAAACAACTCGACCCGCGCTTCTCCGCCTGCAACTACCTCGCGCTCGACACCCTCGCCCGGCTGCTGGCCGAGCACGGCAAGGCGAAGTCCGGCTTCGACGTCAACAAGTACTTCCAGCCCGGCGCCATGCTTGAGGTGATGGGCAAGAAGAAGACGCTCTTCAAGGACCTGCCGGCGGTGCCGGACTCCGCCCTGATCGGCAAGGACTACACCTTCGACCGTAAGAGCGCCACAAAGGCGTGCCCCTCGTGACGGCGCCACCCATGAAGGCGGTCCCGCGGCGCCCGCCCCGGCGCGGCGCGCGCGACACCGCCGCCGGGCGGGTGTCCTCCGCCCTGTGGTTCTGCGTGCCGCTCGCGGCGATGGTGGCGGTGTGGGCGGTCGTGGTGGCGGTCTCGGACGTGCCGATGCGGACCTTCCCGCAGGTCACCGATGTGGCCGGGGCGCTGAGGGACATGTGGGCCAGCGGGGACCTGCTCCGTCATCTGGGCGCCAGCCTGCGGCGTATGGGGATCGGGATGGCGCTGGCGCTGGTGACCGGGCTGCCGTTCGGCATCGTGCTGGGCGCCAGTCCCGCCCTGTCCGCGTTCTTCTCGCCGCTGCTGCGGTTCTCGGTGTCGCTCGCCGGGATCGCGTGGATACCGATCGCCACGCTCTGGTTCGGGTACGGCGACCGCGCCGTGATCTTCATCGTGTGGAACTCGATGTTCTTCGCGCTGACGTACAACGCGATGCTCGGCGTCCGGCAGATCCCCACCCAACTGCTCCGCGCCGCGCGCAGCATGGGCACCGGCAGGCTGCGGATGTTCTGGGAGATCCTGCTCCCGGGTGCCCTGCCCAGCATCGTGACCGGCCTGCGGGTCGGCCTGGGGTACGGCTGGCGCGGCCTGGTGGCGGCCGAGATCATCGCGGGCAGCGCGGGCCTCGGATACGCCCTGTTCCAGGCGCAGAAGTACTTCCATACGGACGTGATCATCGCTTCCATGGTGATCATCGGCGTGCTGTGGCTGCTGATGGACCGGCTCCTGCTGGCGCCGCTGGAGCGGCGCACCGTCGAGCGCTGGGGAACGACGGGAGCGCGGGACTCATGACATCGACAGTCTTCCCAACGGAAGAGAAGCGCGGCTCCCACGGCGGCAAAGGCGCCGGCCCGGGGCCCCGTCCCGGAGTGGCGCGGCGCGTCTGGCTCAGGTGCACCCGCAGCGGAACCTTCCGCACGCTCGGCCCCTTCGTGCCGGTGGTCGCCCTCTGGTGGCTGCTCGCCTCGCTGGAGGTGTTCCCGGAGTCCTTCTTCGTCGGTCCGCCCGCCGTGGTCGACAAGCTCGGCGAGATGCTGGAGAAGGGCATCCTGCCCGGCTATCTCTCCGACTCGCTCACACGGCTGGCGTACGGCGTCGGCTTCGGCCTGCTCATCGGGCTGCCGCTGGGCTTCGCCGTGGCGATGTTCACCCGGCTGCGCCGCTTCTGCTGGCCCATTCTGCTGTTCTTCCAGGCCATCGCGGACATCGCCTGGCTGCCGATCGTCATCGTGTGGTTCGGCTTCGGCCTGACCTCGGTGACGTTCGTCCTCACCTACACGATCGTCTTCCCGCTGATGCTGAGTATCGTCGCCGGTGTCGAGCAGGTGCCGCGCGAACTCGTCCGGGCGGCGCGCAGCCTGGGCGCCGGGCGATGGCGGGTGTTCCTGGAGGTGATCGTGCCCGGGGCGCTGCCCTCCGTCGCCGGCGGCATCCGCACCGGGCTCGGCTACGGCTGGCGGGCCCTGGTGGCCGCCGAGATCATCGTCGGCACCAGTGGCGTCGGCTTCATGATGTTCGACGCCCGCCGGACGGGCGACATCAGTCAGGTGTTTCTGGGCATGGCGGTGCTCGGCGTGCTCTGGTACGCGCTGGACGCCCTGATTCTGGCCCCGTTCGAGCGGGCGACCGTCGAACGCTGGGGGATGGTACGCACGATGGAGGACGACGGATGACAGCACTTCGGATCGACAGCCTGCACAAGGCGTATACCGACTCCTACAGCGGTGAGGAGGTCACCGCCATCGAGGATGTCTCCTTCGAGGTGGAGCAGGGGGAGTTCGTCTCCGTACTGGGGCCCAGCGGCCGCGGCAAGACCACCGTCCTCAACATCGTGGCGGGGTTCGTACGGAAGACGGGCGGCACGGTCGTCGTCGACGGCCGTCCGGTCGACGGGCCGGGCCCCGACCGGGGCGTCGTCTTCCAGAGCCATGCGCTGTTCCCGTGGAAGACGGTGCTGGGCAACGTGGTTTTCGGCCTGCGCATGCGCGGAGTGCCACGCGCCGAACGCAACGCCAGGGGGAAGGAGTTCCTGGAGCTCGTCGGGCTCGACGGCTTCGGCCACCGGTATCCGCACGAGCTGTCCGGCGGCATGCAGCAGCGCCTCGGCGTGGCCCGGGTGCTCGCCAACGAGCCCGCTGTCATGCTGATGGACGAACCGTTCGCCAGCATCGACGCGCAGACCCGCCGCAAGCTGCAGGAGAACCTGACGGAGATCTTCCAGGAGCGGCGGCCGACGGTCTTCTTCGTCACCCACGACGTGGACGAGGCGGTGTTCCTCTCCGACCGGATCGTGGTCCTGTCCCGCCGGCCCAGCCGGGTGCGGGAGATCGTCGACGTGCGCATACCCCGGCCGCGCACCTGGCAGGAGACCGCGGAGCTGCCGGAGTTCCGCCGTACCGCGAACAAGGTCAACGAGTTCCTGGCGGGAGATGAGGACGATGCCGGTCCAGTCGTCGCTTCCGCGTAGGGCCGCGAAGAGCCCGACACTCCGCAAGATCGCGGTGGTGATCCTGCTCGTGGTCGCGTACCAGATCTGGCTGTCCGTGCAGGCCCAGGGGAAGGCAGGGGCCGGTGTCGGCGAAGAACGGGACGCCCGCGGCCGGTTCTCCGTCGACGTCCGGCTCGGCTTCACCCCGGAGCGCTACCACATCCTGCAGTTGCAGAAGCACGGCCGTATCGCAGGCACCGAAGGGCACGTGGTGCAGCTGCGCAGCGTGGCGCCGGCCGGAGTCGACGCGCTGGCCCGCTGGTACTGGGTCGAGAGCATCGAGGCGCCCGAGGGAGGTGTGTCCCGGAGGTGAGGCACAGCCGTCGGCCGCGGGCT
>NZ_JBSGUP010000065.1:0-22645 GCF_053607985.1 Streptomyces sp. NPDC055078 | reverse complement strand
CCGCCGGTGGGCCCGCCGCCGTCGGTCAGGGCAGTGCCGGAACGGCGGGCATCCCCGGCATCGCGAACGCGGTCGCGTCGAAGGGCGATGCCGGGACGGACGGAACCGCAGGCACGGCTGGAACAGCGGGGACGCCGGCCGTGGCGGGAAGCGCGGGCGTGGCCGGAATGTCCCCGGTCGTGGGCAGCGCGGGCGTGGCGGGAACCGTGGTGTCCACCGGGAGAGCCGGCGGGCTGATCCCCGCCAGGACACCCGTCACCGTACCGAGCAGACCCGTCACGGCCGAGACCGCCGAGCCGACCAGACCGGTGAGGCCGGACGTCGCGACCTGGAGCAGGCTGTCCAGCGCCGTCCGCAGAGCCGCGAGCGCGTCGTTCACCGTGTCCGCGCGGACGGCAGGGTCCGCGTTCGCCTCAGCGGCGGCGAGCGCGTCCCTGACTTCGGCGCGGTGCAGGGCGGCCGTGGCCGGGGACAACTGGCCGCCGTCGGCGGCCAGTACGGCGTCGAGCAGCTCCGTCACGGCGGCCGGAACGCCCTGGGCGCCCCGCAGCGAGTCGATGTGCCGCTCCACTTCACCGGCGCCGGGAACCGGCGAGTCGGCGGAGGCCACCGCGGTGGCCGGGGCGGGTGCGGAGGTGAGCGCGGCGGCGGGGCCGACTGCGGTGAGAACCAGGGCGGCACACAGCGCGGGCGGCACGAGGACTCGACTGACGGGGGAGGCGAGACGCATTCAGGGGTTCCTTCCAGAGTTGGAGCGGTCTGGCACTCACCGTGGGAAGCCCGCTTGTGCCCGGCAACCGCACCGGTTCCCGCCACCCCGGCGTCCTGTCCCCGGAAAACCTCATCTGACCTGCGCTTTCCCGTCGATGTGGGGACCGGGGGCGCAGGTGCGGCAAATGGGTGAGGGCGAGCCGTCGGGACCGGGGTTCCCGCCCCGTACGCCCCGGCCGCGCGGAACCGGCAGAAAGTGGAACCTTCAGGTCCGTATGACTACCGATAAGGAAAAGATAAGAGCAAAATGAAAGGGCGCGGCTTCGCAGCGCGCAACTCGGTCAGACGCGCGACGCACAGAAGGAGGCGAGTCGTATGGCCGACGTCTCACACAGGGGAGATCTCGCGGGTCATCCCGATGTCAGTGAAATGCGGGACCGCTACGCCCGCATGCTCGGAGGGCGCGATGTGGCCCTCGTGGACGGCCCGGTGTTCCTGGTCGGCCTGGCGTGCGCGGTGTCCCCGTGGATCGTCCACTTCTCGGGCAGTCAGCCGGCCCTCGCGACCCACAATCTGATCATGGGCATCGCGATCGTCGTGCTCGCGCTCGGGTTCACCGTCACGCCGGAGAGAATGTACGGCCTGAGCTGGGCCATGTGCGCGATGGGCGCATGGTTGATCATCGCGCCCTGGATCGTGGGCAGTAACCCGGACAAGGGAGTCATCTGGACCAACGCCATTCTCGGCGGTCTCACCTTCCTGCTGGGGCTGGTCTGCACGGCGGTGGCGATGAGGAGCAACCGGAGCGGCAGCGGTCGCGCCTCCTGAGAACCGGGACCGGCCCGGACCGTCCGGCGCTGTCCGACTCCGGCGGCCCGGCCGGTCCCGACCGGTTCCCGCCGGTCCCGGTCCACTACGCGTGCGGAAGCTATGAATCGCTCATCAGCCAGCTCCGCGGTGAGCGGTGCCGGGCCGTGTTGAGCAGGGAGTGGATACGTGCTCCCGCCTGGTCCACGTCCTTGATCGGGGCGGGGAAGGGCAGGCGCGCGTCCTCGTGCATGCTCGCGTATTCGAGCCGCAGTGTGATGCCGTAGCGGTCGATGGCGACCGGCAGCGCGCGCCGGACGCCCTGGGTGACACGCGGTTTCACCAGCCGGAGCAGCAGCCCCACGACATCGCTGTGGTCGTCGAGGAGATGGGTGAGCATGCCCGCCTCGCAGGTGGCCAGCGGATCGGTGTCGGCGTCCATCAGCTCGTCGAGGCGGACCCTGACCCGGTCGCCGTCCGATTCGAGGACGGCATGCGCGAACTCCATGCAGCGGCTGCCCTCCGGCGCCGCGTGCTGCGAGGAGTCGAGCAGCCAGCCGGCCAGGCTCACCCGGGCCCGGACCCGGTCCCGCACCGGGGTGGGCGCGATGTCGGTGAACTCCAGGATGGCGCGGACCGGTCCGCCCGCGGTGGGGTCCGGGGCGCTGTCCCACTCCCGTGACATCGAGGGATGGAGATGAACGTGCTCCGTGATGCCGGGGCCGTCCAGCCGGGAGACCTCGGTGCGGCCCTCCTCCGTGACGACGGTCATCGAGTCGGCTGCCGTCAGGATCGACCGGATCCGTTCCGCGCTGGTCGGCTGTGGGAGGGGGGCGTTGAAGAGGCGGCGCATCCAGATCTCCACAGATCGAAGAAACTTAGGTATGCCTAACCTAAGCCCGGACTGCTGTCGACGCCAAGCCCACGATGTGATGTCGTGTCCCACACGGGATGCGAAACGGGTCGCTGACACCGGCCACCGGTATGGGCCAGTCCATCGGGACGACGGGGAGCGTATGGAGACGTTCGAGGGCGCGGACGTCCTCTTCTTCGAGGACGAAGGCCGACTGGAGTCATGGCTCGCCGAGCACCACGACCTGGGCACCGGGGTATGGCTGAAGCTCGCCAAGAAGAGTTCCGGCATCCGCTCGGTTGCTCCCGGCCATGTCATCGATGTCGCCCTCTGCTACGGGTGGATCGACGCCCAGCGCCGGTCGCTCGATGCCTCGTACTACCTCCAGCGGATCACCCCGAGACGGCCGAAGAGCCAGTGGTCGCAGGTGAATGTCGACAAGGTCGAGGCGCTCGAAGCCGAGGGCCGGATGCGGGCGCCGGGCCGCGCCGCGGTCGACGCCGCGAAGGCGGACGGGCGGTGGGACGCGGCCTATGCCTCACAGCGGACGGCGGTCGTCCCGCCCGACCTCGCCGCCGCACTGGCCGGGAACGCGCGGGCGAACGACCGTTTCGAGCAACTCGGCCGGACCGACCGCTACGCCGTGATCCTCTCCCTGCTGCGGGCCCGGACGCCCGAGACCAGGGCGGCGCGGCTCCGGTCGGCGCTCGCCGCGCTGGAGTCGGGGGAGCGGGTCCGGTAGCGGCACCCGCCTGGTCGGCCGGCGGCACCCGCCTTCTCGGTGTCCGCGCGGTGGGGGCGCGTGGCGCTCCGCGCGGGTGGGGGCGCGTGGCGCTGACGCACGCCCGCCCCGGCCCACGGGGGCCGTACGGCGTGCTCCGGTTCCGGGGGCCGTGGCGCCTGCGCCGGGCGGGGCCGGGCCCCGGGCCGGTGGCGGGAAGGTCCGGTTTGCGGGTCAGACACCGAGCGGGCGTACCGTCACCGGCATACCCGGGGCCTGATGGCCGCCGCTCGCGAGCATCCGCACCTCGCCCCGTTCGCTGATCTCCGCGCGCACGATGCCGCTGTCGTCCTCGTAGACGGGATAGCCTCCGGCCCCGGACTTCTCGGTGCGCCGGACGATCACCGTGTCGTCCTCGGTGCCCGATGCCGGAAAGACCAGCTCATAGCTCTCCGCGTACTCCATGGGGGCCTCCTGTGAGCCTGCGCAGGGGCCGGTCGCCTGCCTCTTTCCATCCTTACTCAGCCGGAGCGCCCGCGCCTGGGGAGGAGTCGGCACCGTCGTCCCGCAGCGCCTTGAGCGCGGCCTTACCACGCGGTGAGAGCCGGTAGCCGACCTCCAGGCTCTCGGTGAGGCCCAGCTCCTTGAGCTTGCGCACATCCGCCTTGAACGCCGGGCGCTCCCGGCCCGCGCGGGGTGCGAGTGCGGTGGACGAGGTGCCCGGGTGATCCGCGATCAGGGTGAGGACCCGCACCGTCCACGCGCCGTGCCGGGACGCCCGGTCGAGCCGGTCGAGCCGCCGGCGCAGCTCGGCCAGTGCCGTGGCGTCGAGTGCGTCGTCGAGGCGCAGGCTCGCGCGGGGATCGTCGCCGACGCGCCGCAGTTCGATGCGGTGGGCGGCGCCCTCGCGCCCCGTCAGCTCGGCCCGCAGGGCGTCCGCCGAGGCGTATCCGGCCCGGCGGGCGTCCCGCGCCGGGATCCGGTCCGGCTCGACCGCCTCGACCGACACCACCTCCAGCACCCCGACCGCCGTACGCATCCGGGAACCGGCCCGTACCCGGGGGGTCCGCCAGACGCGGTACGCCAGATCGATGTCGCCCGTCGCGATCGCGTCCAGCACGGCGCGTTTGAAGAGCACGGGAGATCGCCTCCTTCGGTGCCGGTGCGCGGCGGTCGTACGCGGTGCCATGCGTGTGGGGCGGTCGTGCACGGCGCTGCTCGTGCACGGTGCCACCGGTGCGCGATGGCTCCCCGGTGCGGTGGCACCGGTCCGCCCCGGACCGGCGGGCGCGGGTGCCGCCCCAGGCGGGTGCGCGGGTCGTCAGGTCCCCACCAGCGTCTCATTGACCAGCGCGCTGAGCTGTGTCGCGGACGAGAAGTCGGCCGTGAGCCGGTTTTCGGAGGGTCGGCTCCCGTCCGCGACTCCGCCCGCAGCCGGCCGGACCGCCCCCTGCACCCGGGTCAACCTCCTGCACCCGGGCCATGCGCCCGGCACCCCGGTCAACACCCCGGCGCCCGGACCGCACACCCCGTCAGGACGCACCCCGTAAGGACTGCGCACCCCGGCGCGCGGTCAACACCCCGGCGCTCCGGCACTCACGCGTCGTCCTCGATCCTCCGCACCCGCTCCGCGTCCGATGTCCGGGGGCAGGTCGCGCACGCCTCGGCGGGCCGGATCGTATAGAAGAGACAGCACCCCGCCCGCGTACGCGTCGGATACGAGCGGCCGTCACGGCCCGCCAGCCGGCGGAATCCGGCGCCGCCCCGCAGGGGCGGCACGGGCCCCGGCAGCAGCTCGCCGACCTCCGCGATCGCCCGTTCCTCGTCGCCGAGCATCCGGCCGGTGTACCAGATCCCGGAGATCAGATCGTCGGTGACCATGCCCCACAGCGCCCGTGGCCCCCGCCGCACCCGGGGCCCGATCGCCGCGAGCAGCGGGCGCACCTGATCGGCGACGGCCGCGCGCAGTTCGTCGCGCAGCGCCGCCTCGTCGGCGAGCACCCGGGCACCGGGCAGTCCCGCCGCCGGGTCGTCGGGCAGACACGCGAAGCCGCCCGGGACCACCGCGTAGGCGTCACTCGTCCGGCTGACCCGGACGTCGGAGGGCCGCAGCCGAGGCACCCGCCGTTCCAGGTACCAGGGGCCGCTCAGCAGCAGACAGACCGACCAGAGGAACCCGTGCAGCGCGCGGGAGGCGACCACATCGGGCCGGGCCGTGTGCGCGTACGTGTCCTGGATACGGCGTGCCTCCGTGTCGAGGAGGGCGTCGAGCAGTTCGGGCCGGCAGGCCAGTTCCGCGCCGTCGATCCAGCCCTGGGCGGCGGGGGAGTGGGGTTCCGCGACATCCACATGCAGTGCCTCGCACACGGCGGTGAGCCTGCGGTAGGTGGATGAGAGCAGGATGGAGCAGCTGAGGGCAGCTCCGGCAGGTGCGAGCGCCGGGGCCAGTGACACGGGTACTCCTCACAGAGCGGAAAGGAGGTGACGAAGGCAAGGCTCACCTTAACCACATCGTCGGACCAGATCGTTAACTGGGGTGACGACATGGCGAATTGGCAATCTTAGGGATGCCTAACCTAAGCTCCTGGGTGGTGATCCGGAGCGAGCCGGAGCCGCTGCGACCAGGGAGTTCTTCCCCGGCCCGCAGGGCGGACCGCCTCGGCCGGCCCTGACGCTTTCCTGCCTGTCCCACGTCTGTCCCATGCCCAGTGAATGTGCGCGCGGAAGTAATTCACCCATGCAGATGTATGTTCTCGCCCTCAACCCCACCGACTCGGTCACCGAGGGATTCCTGCCCGCCGCACGCCGGCTCGGCATAGGCATCACCCTGCTGACGGATGAGCCGGAAGCGCACCGCGCCCGCGCCCGCGCGCACCACCCGGGCGTCGAGATCCTGGGCTGTGACGTACGCGACTATCACGCCGTCATCACCCGGATCTCCGCACATCGCACCCCGGACGCGGTCTTCAGCAACAGCGACCACCTCCAGACCCAGACCGCCCTGGCCGCAGGCTACTTCGGTCTCCCCGCCAAGAGCTGGCGGGCCACGCTGCGCACCAAGGACAAGGCGGAGATGCGCCGGTACCTCACCATCAGCGGCAAGGGGGCCGACCCGGTCCGCGCGGTGGAGCTGACACCCGGCCAGGACCCCGCCGGTCTGGCCGCGCTCGACGTCCCGTTCCCCTGCGTCCTCAAACCGCGCGAGGGCGTGGCCAGCGAGGACGTCATACGGGTCGAGGACCCCGGCGACCTGCTCCGGCGCTACGAGGAGATCCGGGCCCGCCGCCCCGGCGCCGCCCTCGTCGCGGAGGAGTACCTGCCCGGCGAACTGCACACCCTGGAGACACTGGGGGACGGCGAGCGCCTCCATGTCCTCGGCGGCTTCCACACCGAGCTGTCGCCCCTGCCGTACTTCATCGAGGAGCGGATGTCGTACGTCGCCGCCCACCCGGGGCCCGTCGAGGCCCAGGTGCTCGACCGGCTGGACGCCCTCGGTGTGGGGTTCGGCGCCTGCCACACCGAATTCGTCGTGGACGGCGCAGGCCGCGCCCGCATCATCGAGGTCAACTACCGCGCCATCGGCGACCAGTGCGATCTGCTGCTGGCCGAACTGCTCGGCATCCCCCTCTTCGAACACATTCTCCGTACGCATCTGGGTGAACCGCTCCCGGCGGACCTGGGGGCACGCACCGACGGCGCGGCCCGGCTCGCCTACCCCTGCGCGGATCGCGCGGGCACCCTGACGGCCGCGCCGGGGCCCGCAGAGGTGACGTCCGGCGGAGTGCGGCTGACCTATCGTCCGACGCGGGCCGTCGGCGAGCGCCACGAGCTGTACCACACCAACCGTGACTTCCTCGGTGTGGTCCGGTCCACCGGGACGGACCAGAAGGCCGTGGACCGGGCCGTGGACGACTTCCTCAACCGACTGAGCTGGGAGATCACACCGTGACGCCGACGACGCCGAGGCCGACGACGCCGACGACCCCGACCGACACGGACAGCGGGGCCGATCTGCTGCCGGTGCTCGACGCGCTGCTGCGCGAGGACGTCGTAGGACTGCGCACCCGCAGCACAGCCGTGGCCCGGCCGGACGGCAGCTGGCTGCGGCTCGCGGCGGCGGACGGCGACGCCTGGCTGCTGCCCGTCCGGGACACCGCCCCCGGCTTCCAGTGCCGGACCGAGACCCGGCTCCCCCTGCTGCGACGGGAGTCCGACGGCAGCGAACTGACCACGGCCGACGGGGTGCTGACGGCGCTGGCCGCCCTCGCCGACCCCCGCGACCGCGACGGCTTCACCGTCTACGCCGCCGAGTGCCGGCAGGCCCGCACCGCCCGGCGGCTGCACACCGCCACCCACGACGAGGTCGTCACCGGCCTCCTCGACCGCTACGGCGACCACCCGGCGGACTGGACAGGACCGGCCGCCGCCCTGGCCTTCGACACACTCGCCGCCCGCCTGGACCACCCCGTCTATCCCACGGCCCGGGGCCGCTCGGGGCTCGGTACCGCCGAGCTGCGCGCCTACGCCCCCGAGTTCCACCCCCGCTTCCCGCTGTACTGGC
This sequence comes from Streptomyces sp. NPDC055078, assembly GCF_053607985.1. Lineage (NCBI taxonomy): Bacteria > Bacillati > Actinomycetota > Actinomycetes > Kitasatosporales > Streptomycetaceae > Streptomyces > Streptomyces sp. NPDC055078. The sequence goes on along the minus strand of NZ_JBSGUP010000065.1, from coordinate 14,992 downwards.
TCGCCCTGCCCCGGGAGCGCGTCACCACCCGGGCCTGGGACCCGGACGTCCTCGGCCCGCCGCCCGCCGCGCCCGGCGGCGACCGCGACCGGATCGTGCTGCCCGTCCACCCGCTGACGGCACGCGGGCCACTGCGCGGCGCCCTGCACGCCCTGGGACTTCGGGACGCCGCCGTCCTGACCGGCCGGCTGCCGCACCCCCGGGCCGTACCGACCCTGTCCATGCGGACCGTCGCGCTGACCGCCGACCCCCGTGTCCATCTCAAACTGCCCCTCGCCACCTCCACCCTGGGCCGGCTCAACCGGCGCACCATCAAACCCGGCTCCCTCGTCGACGGGGCGGCGGGCCAGCGGCTGCTCGAAGCGGTCATCGCCCGCGAGCCCCGCTTCCGGGACACCGTCCTGCACGCGGACGAGACCAGCTACGCCCACGCCGGACACGAACTGCTCGCCGTCCTCGTCCGCCGTCTCCCCGCCGGACTCGACGGCACCGCCGTCGTCCCGATGGCCGCCCTGCTCAGCCCCGTGCCCGGGCACGGGCTGCTCATCGACGCGCTCGCCGACCGCTTCTACGGCGGCGAGACCCTCGCCCTCCTCGACGCCCTGGTCACCCTGCTCTTCGACTGGGGAACCACCCTCCTCGGCTACGGCATCGCCCTGGAGTCCCACCAGCAGAACATCTCCCTGCTGCTGGACGCCCCCGACGGCGCCACCCGGCTGCGGCTCCTGCTCAAGGACAACGACGGCCCCCGCGTCAACACGGCCCGGCTGCGCGCCACCCTGGGCCCGCTCCCGGGCGACTTCGACGACGTACGCGTCCTCACCGACGGCGACGGGCCGATACTCGACCTGTTCACCACCATCACCGTCCATCTGTGCGCGGGCGCGTACGCCTTCGGGCTCGCCCGCCACGGGCACGCGCCGCTCGACCGGCTGCTCGCCCTCCTGCGCGACCGGCTCGCCGACGCGGCCGGACGCCTGGGCACCGGGCCCGGCCAGATGGGCGCCCTGCTGCGCACCCATGTCCTGGACGCGGCGCAGCTGCCCATCAAGGCAATGGTCACGGCGGGCACCCTGCTCGCCAAGGAGAGATCAGGGGCTCTGGACATCAACAAGCACTACGGCACGGGCCCCAACTATCTGGCGCGGGGGAGTGAGCGGCGATGACCAGTACCACCCCCGATCTGCCCGCGCCGTCGGCGGGGCCGCCGGCCGCACTGCCCACCGCCGCCGATGCCGTCGCCCACACCCTGCTCAACTGCCTGCTGCGGGAGGTGTCGGGACCCGAGCACCAGACCGCCGTCACCGGCCGGCACCTGCTGCTGCGGCTGCCGCGCCGGGGCGTACTGCTGCGGGTGGCCCTGCGCCGTACCTCGCTGCTCGGCTCCCACCGGTTCACCGGCCCGGTCACCGAGCAGCGGGGCCCCGGCTGGGCCGAGGTGGGCTGGCGGCGGCTCGCCGAGTACACCCACGCGGAACTCTCCCTGCGCACCGGGGTGCGCAACGACGAGTTCCTGCCCCAGCTCGCCGCGAGCCACCAGGGAGTCTCCGCCGCCCTCACCGCCCACCGGCACCGCGCGCCCGTGAGCGACGGCCCGCTGACGACCTATCTGGCGTCCGAGCAGTCGCTCGTCCTCGGCCACCGCTTCCACCCCACCCCCAAGGCCCACAGCGGCGACCCCGCCGCCTGGTCCGCCCACGCCCCCGAGGCCGGGGTCTCCTTCCCGCTGCGGCTGCTCGCCGTCCGCGACGCGCTCGTCGCCCAGGAGTGCGCCGAGCCCGGGGCGGCAGACCCGCTGGACCGGCTGCGGCCGGTGCCCGGGGGATACCGGCTGCTGCCGGCCCACCCCTGGCAGTACGAACAGCTCCGCTCCCGGCCCGCGCTGCGGGCGGCCCTGGCGTGCGGGGACATCCTCGATCTGGGGCCAGGCAGCCGGCACTTCACCCCGACCGCATCCGTCCGCACGCTCTACGACGGCGAGACCTTCCTGAAGTTCAGCCTCAACGTCCGCATCACCAACTGTGTACGCAAGAACGCCCATTACGAGCTGTCCGGCGCCGTCGCCCTCACCCGGCTGCTCGCCCCCGCCCTCGCCGACCTCGCGGTCCGCTACCCGCGCACCGGGATGCTCCGCGAACCCGCCTACCGCAGCCTGGCCCTCCCCGGACCGGACGGCCGCCCCGACATCGGGCTGCTGGAGGGCTTCGGCGTGATCGTGCGCGAAGGGCTCGGCCACCGGCTGCGCCCGGGGACGACACCGCTGCTCGCCGCCGCGGTCGCCGACGAATACCCCACCGGGCCCGCCCATGTCTCCCGGCTGGCGGGCGGCGGCCCGGCGGCGGCGCTCGCCTGGTGGCGGGCCTATCTGCGGCTGCTCGTACCGCCCGTCCTGGCCGCCTGGTTCGACCACGGGCTGGTACTCGAACCCCATCTGCAGAATGTGATCGTCTGCGTCGACGCCGACGGCGCCCCCGCCCAGATCCTGTTCCGCGACCTGGAGGGCACCAAGCTGGTGCCCGGACACCACGCGCGGGCGCTCGCCGGACTGCCCGCCGAGGTGGCCGGTCCGCTGACCTACGACGACCGGCGCGGCTGGGACCGGGTCGTGTACTGCCTGTTCGTCAACCACATCGCCGAACTGCTGGCCGCGCTCGCCGATCTGCACCCGCAGACCGAACCGGCCCTGTGGGCCGAGGTCCGCCGCACTCTTCAGGAGTACGCCGGGGAACACGGCTGTCCGCCCCGGCTCAGCGCCCTGCTGGCGGGCGTACCGCTGCCCGCCAAGGCGAATCTGCTGGCCCGCTGGGAACGTTCGGCTGACCGGGACGCCGGCTATGTGCGCCTGCCGTCCCCGCTCGCCGAGGATGTGCTGTCCCAAGCGACCCGAGCCGACGCCGACTGGAGCCCCCGATGACCACGCCCGCCCCCGGTGAACCGGCCGCCCGGACCGTACCCGCCCCCGGTGAGCCGGCCGCCCGGACCGTACCCGTCGCCGGTGAGCCGTCCGCCCCGACCGCACCCTCCCCCGGCCCCGTCCCGGGCCCGCGCGAGTCCCCCGTACGGGTGCGGGTCCCGCCCGCCGTGCGCGCGTTCGCCCGCGCCCTGCCCGCCGAACGGCTGCCCGCCTACCTCTACGACCTCGACGGTCTGCGCGCGCACGCCCGCGCCGTACGCTCCGCGCTGCCCGCCCGCGTCGAGATGTACTACGCGGCCAAGGCCAACCCGGAGGCCGAGATCCTGGCCGCCCTGTCCCCGTACGTCGACGGCTACGAGGTCTCGTCCGGCGGTGAACTCGCCCATGTCGCCGACGCCGTGCCCGGCCGCCCGCTGGCCTTCGGCGGCCCCGGCAAGACACCCGGGGAGATCGCCGACGCCCTGCGGCGGGGCGTCGCCCGCTTCCATGTCGAGAGCGTCCACGAACTGCGCATGCTGGCCGGTCTCGCGGCCCGCGCCGGCCGCCGGGCGGCGGTCCTGCTCCGCTTCAACCTCCCCGTCGCCGGGGACGTGCTGGCCACCACCGCGCTGGCCATGGGTGGCCGTCCCGCGCCGTTCGGGATCGACCCGGGCGAGGCGGACACCGCCGTACGGCTGCTGACCGACGGGAGCCTGCCCCAGCTGGAACTGCTCGGCGTCCACGCCCATCTGGCCAGCGGGCTGACCGCCGCGCGGCAGCTCGCCGTCGCCGAGTCGATCGTCCGGTTCGCCGCCGCGCTCACCGCGCGCCACGGCATCGCGCCGCGCGAGGTGAACATCGGCGGCGGCATGGCCGTCGACTACGCCCGCCCGGACGCCCGGTTCGACTGGGCCGCCTTCGGCCACGGCCTCGCCCGGCTCGCCGGCGGCCACCCCGGCCCGGTGCTGCGCATCGAACCGGGCCGGGCGCTGACCGCGTACTGCGGCTGGTACGCCACCGAGGTGCTCGATGTGAAGCACAGCCACGGCGAGGAGTTCGCCGTCGTCCGCGGCGGCACCCACCATCTGCGCACCCCCGCGACCAAGGGCCACGACCAGCCGTGCGCGGTGCTCCCCGTGGACGGCTGGGAGCACCCCTGGCCGCGCTCCGGGGCCGGGGGCGGTCCCGTCACCCTGGTCGGCCAGCTCTGCACACCCAAGGACGTCCTGGCGCGCTCGGTCGCCGCGCCCGGACTGCGCGCGGGCGACCGGGTGGTGTTCGCCATGGCCGGGGCGTACGCCTGGAACATCTCGCACCATGATTTCCTGATGCACCCAAGGCCCGGGTTCCACTATCTGGGGAGTCCGGTGCCGCGGCGGCCGGCCGCCGCTCCTTGACGCTTCCGGGCGGGCCGATAATCGGTTGCGGCCCGGGGAACCGCCGGGTTTGCTGCACCTATGCGAGATCATCAGCCCGCCGGGGACGTCATTCGGGCCAGGGAGAGTCCAGGATCGTCCGGACGAAATCACCGCGCTCGAAGCCCGGCTCATAGTGGGCGAGCACATCGGCCTTCACATTGCCGAAGGTGGTCTGCGGCTTCGGGCGGATTCCGTCGGTGAATGCCGCGAGGATGCGGCGTTTGAAGTCCGGGCGTGGATGGAGAGCGACGATTGCGGCACGCTCCGTATCGGGGATGTCCGTATAGCCGATACCGAGGACGTCGTACTCGACACCGGCGGTCACGAGTGCCACCTCCGGTTCCATGAACTCGGGAATGCCGGGGGTGGTGTGCAGGGCGATCGCGGTCCACACTCTGCGGACGCTGTCCTCCGGCACCCCGTGACCCAGCAGAAAGCGCCGGGCCTCGTCCGCGCCGTCCACCTCGAAGCGCCTGCCGCTGTCGTGGAACCGCTCGCCGAGCCCCAGGTCGTGGAACATGGCGCCGATGTAGAGCAGTTCGGGATCGAAGGACAGACCGCGGTTGTGTCCCTGCAGAGCGCCGAAGAAGTACACCCGCCGCGAGTGGTCGTAGACCAGCGGGCTCGTGGTGTCCCGGACCAGCTCGGTCGCCTCCCGGGCGAGCGTGGTGTCGGGAACGGGTACTCCGGCGGTCTCCGCGGCGTCGCTCTTCATGGAATTCACAGCCTTTCCTCGTACGATTCTGGTGAGCCGTTCGATCCTGCCGGGTCCGCCCGGAGTTGGCCATGACCACCGGCTGCCGTGTCCGCCTTGTGTGAGGCCCCCGGACCTCACTGACGAGAAGCGCGATATCACGCTGTGTTCACCGGATGAGGGAGGTGTGAGTGAACGCTGGGGTGATTGGGGGCGGCGGGATGCTTGTGCCGAATGGTGACCGAGGTCACTTGCCTGCCGAGTGCACGAAATGGCTCGTTCAAGCGTCTCTATAGGTGTCAGGAATACGCCAACGACCCGCGCGGACACGCTTGTTCGCTCTGCGGATATGCGACTGCCCGGTTCGGTGACGTCCTCCTGGCGCGCAGTCTTCCGCAATATGACGGTATGTGATGAGTCGACTACATCATCTCGACGTATTGCTCCTCGTGCGGCCACGGAGAGTGGCCCCAGACAGTCCCGTGTGGGCCAGGGAGAAAGCATGAAACCGTTCGCGTGGAACTACGCACGTCCGGCCGAGCTGGCACCCGTCATCGACCAGTACTCGTACGACTCCGCTCTCCAGCTGAACGTCCTGCCCGACGGACGTCCGGCCATATCCGACAAGGCGCTGCTGGCGGCGGTCGGCACCACCACCTCGACAGCGGGCTCCGCCACCCACTTCGACGACTGATCAGCACCGCACGATGACGGTGCTGATCCTCACCTGCGAACAGGATGTGACCGCGGACATGGTGGTGGCGCGGCTGCACGACGGCGGCGTCCCCCTCGTCCGGTTCGACCCCGGCGATCTGCCCGGTGAGGGCGCGCTCTCCGCCGAGTACGTACGGGGCGAGTTCCGCGGTTATCTGTCCACGGGCGGACGCGTGGTGAGCATGGACGGACTGCGTTCGATCTGGATACGCAGGCCCGGCGAACCGGCGGCGCACGCCGCCGAACCTTCGGCATGGCTGTCCGCCGAGAGCGGGCAGGCACTGTACGGAATGCTGGACTGCACGGCGGCGCGCTGGATGAACGAACCCGGCGCCGCCGCCCGGGCGCGGCTCAAGCCATGGCAACTGCGCGCCGCCCATCGCAGCGGGTTCCCCGTGCCCGCCACGGTCATCACCACCTATCCGCGGGTGGCCCGCCAGTTCGCGGACCAGTACCGGCAGGTGGTGGTGAAGGCCGTGTCGGGCAAGCCGCCCAGCGATCCGCCGATGGCGCTGCCGACCTCGCTGGTCCCCCCCGACGCCGACTTCTCCGAGGTGGCGGCAGGGCCCACGCTGTTCCAGCGGTATATCGCCAAGCGCGCGGACATCCGGCTGACCAGTGTCGGCGAGAAGTCGTTCGCCGCGCGGAAGGTCGCCGAGCCGGGGCAGGTGGACGGGCGGTACGGCGAGACCGGACACCCCTGGGAAGAGGTCGAGGTCCCGCCGCGCGTCGAGCGGGCCGTCGCGATGTACAAGAAGCTCGCGGGGCTCGCGTACGGCGCCTTCGACTTCGCCGAGGACGCCGAGGGCACCTGGTGGTTCCTGGAGTGCAACCAGGGCGGGCAGTTCGGCTTCATCGAGCTGGAGACCGGGCAGCCCATCGCCGCCGCCGTCGCCGACTGGCTCAGCGCTCCGGCCGGCTGACCGCGCGGCGCGCTGAGCGCTCCGTCCGGCAGGTCGCGCCGCGTTTCCATGACCGCTCGGCGCTCGTCGCTCGTCGCCGCGAAGCCCCCCGGGGAAGCCGGGCGCCGGACGCGCGGCCTCCGGTTCGCGGCCCGGGTCCGCGATTCGTCCACATTCTTCAAAAGTTCTTCACCGAGGGCGGTTTGGCCCTAGTCTGGGCGCCTCGCCGGGCCCGGAATTGGGGGGTGCCCGGCATGACCAAGAAGGAAGCGCATGCGTCACACCCGTTCCATCGCCGCGGCCGCCGCGGCGGCGTGTCTCGGCGGGCTCGTCCTGCTGCCGTCCTCCGCGCAGGCGGCTCCCGGCTCGGTGCATCTGTACCGCGTGTACTACGACAGCCCGGGCAAAGACCTCCGGTCGAACGCCAGCCTGAACGGCGAGTACGTCCAGATCCGCAACACCACCAGGGCGGCCGTCAGCCTCAAGGGCTGGACGGTCACCGACAAGGCGAACCACAAGTACATATTCGGTGCCTACACGCTCGGCAAGGGCAAGACGGTGACGGTCCGCACCGGCAAGGGCAAGGACACCGCCGCGAACCGGTACCAGAACCGCAGGGCGTACGTCTGGAACAACGACAGGGACACCGCCACGCTGAGGAAGAAGACGGGCGCCAGGGTCGACACCTGCTCGTACAACTCGACCAGGGTCGACTACAAGTACTGCTGAGCGGCCGTACGCCACCGCCGCCCGCCCCGTGAGGGCGGGCGGCACCACGGTCGGCCGCCTCTCGCGACCGCGGTCCGCAGACCACCGTCGCCGACACGGATATCGCAGATCCGCCCGCGCGAGTTGAGGACCACAGGAGTCGTCGCCGTTCGCCCTCGACGGCGTCCCGGGGACCGTCGGCGCGAGTGAAGGACCCGTGGCCCGGCCGCCGTTGCTACGCTGATCGACACCGCACCGTGCCAGGGGGACTCGGGGGGAGAGCGGCAGATGCGTCCACGGCTCGTCTTCGTCCACGGAATCGGCGGCGCCCGTGACCCGGACCGCGAACTCACCGACTGGACCGGCGCGCTGGCCTCGGGCCTGCGCGCGGCCGGACATCCCCGGCTCGCCGGGGAAGTGGCCGGGGGACACACATCGCGGTCGTCCGTCGCCTCCTCCTTCGTCTGCTACGCCGACCTCTTCGGGCGGGGCCAGAGCCAGGGCGACGGCGACCCCCTCGCGGGAGCTGCCCGGGAGGCCGAGGAGCGCATCCTCGCCGGACTGCTCGCCGAGTGGGTGGACGGCCTGCGCGCCGAGGCCCGGGACGACCACGAACGCCAACAGCTCGACCATGCCCGCGCGCAGGCCGCCCCCCAAATCGGCGCCCAGCTCCAGGGCGGGCAGGCCGTGGTGCGCCGCGCCCTCGGGGTGGCCGCGACCGTGCTGCCGCTGAGACCCTGGGGCGGGGCCCGGTGGATCACCCCGAACACCATGGTCCGTCAACTGTCCCAAGTGGCCCGCTATCTGGCGCGCGGTGAGCCGGACGACAGCGGACTGACCCTCGACCGCCGGATCCGCGACCGGGTCGCCGCGGCGCTCGGCGAAGGGCCCGCCGTGGTGATCGCCCACTCCCTCGGTGCCGTCGCCGCGCTGGAGGCCCTGGACGGCCACCCGGGTCCGGTGCCCCTGCTCGTCACCCTCGGCTCCCCGGTCGCCCTGCGTACCTCTGTCCTGTCCCGGCTGCTGCCCCGGCCGCCGCGCGTACCCGGCCCGGTGAGCCGGTGGTGCGACTTCTGGGACCGGGGCGACCTCCTCGGCGGCGGGCCGCTGCGGGAACACGACCTGGCGGCCGGCCGGACGGGCGCGGTACCGGTGAGCCTGCGCGTCGGCCCCGGCCGCGAAACCGGTCCGGCCGGCGGTACCGGTGCGGGTGGCGGGGTACCAGGTGGTTCCGGACCCGGCGGCACGGGCCCGGGCGGTGTCGGCCCTGGTGGTGGCATCGGAGGACCGGGGGGCATCGGCGGACCAGACGGCGCTCCCGGCGCTCCCGGCGGTGCCTGGGTCCACTGCGCCACGTCGTACCTCACCCGCGCCGAGGTCGCGGCCCCTGTCGCCGAAGCCCTGGCCCGGCCCCGGCCAGGCCCCGGGCCCGCCGGCGGCGGTCACGGATGACGGATGACGGATGACGGACGAAGGAGCCGGACGATGACGGCCCACCACCGCACCCGGCGCCATGTCCTGGTCGTCGCGCCCCAGTGCGCCGCCATGGAGCGGCTGATCCTCCTGGACGAAGCGGCCACCACTCTGTACGGGGTCCTCACCGACAGCGCGCTCGGCGCGTGCGAACCCGGGCTGCCGCCGGGCGCCACCGCGCTGGTCACCGGGGACGGCCTCACCAGCGGGACGATCACCACCACCGTCCAGCGGGCCACCACCTACGCGGCCCAGCGCGGCGCGATACTGGTCCTGGCCTTCCTCGGCCACGGCTTCACCCCCGGCCGCACGGGCACCCTGCGCCTGATGGCCGCCGACTCCGACGACGACATCAGACACGGGTCGGTCAATGTGGCCGAACTGCTCACGGACGCCCTCGACCACCCCGGCATCCCCGGTGTCGTCGGCATCGTCGACACCTGCCACGCGGCCGGGGCGCTCCCCTCCGCCCACGACCTCACCGCGGGCACCCGGCACGGCAACAGCAGACTCGCACTGCTGATGGGCTCCTCCCTCAACCAGACCGCGTCCGACCTCGCCTTCTCCCGGCAACTGGCCGCCCTGCTGCGGTCCGGACTGCCCGGCGCCGGAGCGACGCTGGGACTGCCCGACCTGCGCAACGCGCTCCGTACCCGGCTCCCCGGCCAGAGCGTCACCGGATTCGACTACGACGGATCACCGGCCGAACCGCTGTGGATCGCCCGCAACGCGCGGGACCGCGAGGTCGTCCTCGGCGGTCTGCTGGGCGGCAGGCTCGCCCGGGAGGAACTCACCGAGGCCCTGGCGGCGGTGGACCCCGGTCTCCCGGTGCCCGACGCCCGTCTCGCGGACGCCCTGCGCTGCCGCGAGGAACTCAGCGCCCTCGCACCGTCGGCCGCCCGGGACCGCGCCCTGCGCGCCGTCGGCGGACTCGTCCTCGCCGTGCACACGGTGGCGTTCATCCGCACCTGGATCGGCGGCGACCTCACCACCACCGCCATGCGGCACGCCCTGCACGCCATGCTCGCGGCCGAACGGCGGGTACCGGCACCCGCACTGCCCCTGACCGATGTCGCGATCATCGACGAGCTGACCTTCAACCACCCGCTGTCCGACAAGGACGGCCGGCGCACCGTCGCCCGCTTCGTCACCCTGCTCGCGCAGGCGTGCGGCAAACGGCTCGACGATCCCGAACTCCTCGGCTGGGGACGGCTCATCGAGGCCCCCGCCCAGGTCAACGACGCCATCATGGACACCACCACCCGCACCGAACAGCGGCGGCTCGGCCTCGTCGTCAGCCTCCACTCCTCCCTCGCCGGGGGCTGGCCGGAAACCCTCGACGCCTGGCTGCTGCTGGACGGATCGATGCTCCACACCGAGCAGTTCGCCAACGGCACGGCCGACCGGCGGGGGGCCGAGGCGGCCCTGGAGAACGCCGTCCTCTGGGCCGACGAACACGCCCGCACCCTCGCCCTGCCGCTGAAGCGGCTCGACATCGCCGTCCCCAGCCCCCTGCTGCTCGAATGGCGGCCCGAGGAGGCCGGCACGGCACTGCTGCTGGGAGTGCGGTTCGACGTACGGCTCCACTGGAGCAACCGGCTCAACCCCGACGCCGTCCTGCGCAGCGTCGAGAGCACCATCGCCGAACGCTGGGAGGCGATCTCCGGCTGTGACACGGGCGCCCCCGTCGACTGGCTGGTCCGCGAGGACGTCGCCGATCAGCAGATTCTGCGCGGCCATCTGCGCAACGGCCGCTACGCACGCGGCATCGGGCTCACCGAACACCCCGGAGCGGACGCCCGGCTGATGGAGATGCTGCTCGCCTACACCCCGGTCCTGCTGTGGCCGCACTCGGCGGACGGCTTCCCCAAGGAGCGGCACGGCTGCCTGGAGGCGAGCTGGTGGGCCATGCCGGGCGCGCTGGCCCGCGCCTACCGCGACCGCTGGCGCGGCGTCGACCCGGCCGACCTCACCGACCTCGCCGATCTCCGTGCCGTCTGGGACGACCGGGACTGGCTGCGCTTCTGCTGGTACTTCCGCTCCGCGCCCGCGCCGGCGGCGCCTGCCGCGGAGACCACGGCGACCGGCACACTGAGCCGGGGAGCGCTCACCGCACGGACCACGGACGGCTCCGCCGCCCGGGCCGGGGACACCCAGGAATGAGGGGGACAGTCTGATGTGGGACTCGTACTACCGGGGTGACGGCGTCGCCAGGCCCGGCACCGAACTGCCCGCGCCCCCGCCCTGGCGCACCTTTCCCCGCGCCTCACCGGCGAAGGTGTTCCGCCCGCCGCGCGGCCTCACCGACGCCGTGAACGCCTCCCTCGCCCTGCGCCGGCCCCTGTTGATCACCGGCGGCCCCGGCACCGGCAAGTCCACCGTGATCGAGCAGGTCGCCCATGAGCTGGCGCTCGGCCCCGTACTGCGCTGGCACATCACCTCGCGCAGCACCCTCGCGGACGCCCTGTACCGCTATGACGCGCTCGGCCGCATCCACGCGCACCGCCTCCAGCTGGAGAGAGCGGGCGGCGGCGAGAACGCGGGCCGGGACGACATCGCGGACTTCCTCACCCTCGGTCAGCTCGGTACGGCGCTGCTGCCCGCCCCGCGCCCCCGGGCCCTGCTCATCGACGAGATCGACAAGGCCGACCTCGATCTGCCCGGTGATCTGCTCGATGTGCTGGAGCGCGGCGAGTTCCGCATCACCGAGCTGCTGCGCGAGGGCCAGCACGCGGCGCGGGTGCGCGCCTGGGACAGCCGGGAGCGCCATCTCGTACGCGAGGGGCATGTGCAGTGCACCGAGTTCCCGTTCATCGTGATGACCAGCAACGGCGAACAGGAGCTGCCCGCCCCCTTTCTGCGCCGCTGTGTGCGCTTCACCATGCCGAAGCCGACGGCCGACCTCATCCGCGAGGTGGTGCGCGGCCATCTGCGGCTTGAGGTGGGCGACGCCGGTCCGGCCGCCGAACTGGTCGACGACTTCGTACGGCGGGTGGCGGGCGGTGAGAGCGTGGCGGTCGACCAGCTGCTGGGCACCCTGCACCTGCTCGAAGGACCGGCGGGCACCGGGGACGAACGCGAACGTCTCATCGCCCTGCTGATGAAGGATCTGTCGGGTGCCTGACACCCCGGACGTGTCCCCGCCGCCGCCCGACCCGCTGGCGGCGGTCGTCGGGGCGCTCGGCGGACTCGACCGGGACCTGGACGCCGTCGCGGTCGCCGAACTGCTCTGGCTGGCCGCCCGCGCACCGGTCACCGACCACCCGGCACGGTCGGCCGGCTCCGGCACCCCGCCCGCCGGTTCCGCGCCGGCGGACCCCCGGGAGCGGCTGGAGCGCTGGGACGGCGCCGCGGTGCTTCCCGTGTACGGTCCGCCGGGCCGGGCGCACGGCGAGGCCCCGGCGCTCGCCGCCCGCGAGGTCCTGGTGCCCCGGGCCTCCGCCCTGCCGCGCGCCCGGCAGATCGCCACCGCGCTGCGGCCCCTGGGGCGGCCGTGGCACGCCGGGCGCCGGGCGCGGCTCGACATCGGCACCACCGTCGCCGACTACGCCCGCAGCGGGGAACTCGTGCCCGCGTTCCGGCCGAGCCCCGAACGCTGGTTCGATCTGACCGTCGTCGTCGACCGCTCGCCCACGATGAACGTCTGGGGCGACACGCTCGACGAACTGCTGCGGATCCTGGCCGGCACCGGGGTCTTCCGTACGCTGCGGGTCCGGGAGTTCGGCCCGGCGGAGCCGGACGCCACCACCGGCCACCGGGGGCCGCCCGCCCCCGCGCGGGCCCGGCGGCTGATGCTCGTCGTCTCGGACTGCGTACCCGCCGCACCCGGGGACGACCGGTTGTGGAGCCGGATCCGCGAGTGGTCCGGCGCCATGCCCACCGTGCTCCTCAATCCGCTCCCGCCGAAGATCTGGCGGCAGAGCGGACTCGATCTGCCCGCCGTCACCGTCACCCCGGCCGCCGCCCCCGGCGCGGCCAACACCCGGCTCCGCTACACCGCACCGGCCCTGCTGGACACCGCAGGACCCGGCCCCGGGCGGGCGGCCTGGCTGCCGGTGCCCGTGGTCGGCCTCTCGCCCCGCTCCGTCGCGCGCTGGGCCCGTACGCTGATGCGCGGCGATCCCGGGGGCTGCGAGGCCGTCCTGGTCCCCGGCCCCGGGCTGCTCCCGCGCTCCGCCGCGCCCCCGCCCGAAACGGCCGACGGCGGCAGGCTGGTCGAAGCCTTCCTGCACCGCGCCTCGTCGTCCGCGCTGCGGCTCGCGGTGCTCTGCTCCCTGTATCCGAGGCTCAACACCGCCCTGCTCCATCTGGTCCGGCAGGAACTGGTCCCGCGGGCCACCACCGCCGATGTCGCCGAGGTCGTCATCGGCGGACTGGTGTCGGTCACCGACGACAGCGGCGGCGGGCCCGTGCTGGAGTTCCGCGATGGCGTACGGGAGCGGCTGGCCCCCCGGCTCGGCGCCCGGGACGCCCAGCGCACCCATGACGCGGTGAGCCGGTTCATCGCCGCCCACACGTCGATGGCCTCCCGGTTCCCCGCCCTGGTGCCCGACGCCCACGGGGACGCGGCGATCGCGGCGGGGGTCGCGCCGTTCGCCGCCGCCTCGGCGGAAACGCTGCGCGCGCTGGGGCTGCCCGTCCCCGTACCGGCCGGGGGACCGGTGGCCCCTACCCCCGGGGAGGAACGGGGGCCGGGCGTCCCGGACGCCGTGTCCCCGGCGACTGCCGTGACCGGCGTGACCGGCGTGACCGGCGTGACCGGCGTGACCGCCCCGCGGACGACGCCGGACGCCCTGCCTGAGCCCCCCACCGCGGGGCCCGGCGGGTGGCCCTCGCTTCCGGGCCGGGGCCGGGCGGAGGAACAACCGCCGTTCTTCTTCCTGAGCTATGCGCACACACCGCGCTACGGCGCCGAGGGCCAGGATCCGGACATGTGGGTGGAGCGGCTGTTCCGGGACCTCTGCGAGCATGTGATGGCGATGACCGACCTGCCGGCCGGTGCGGCGGTCGGCTTCATGGACCGGGAGATCCGCTCGGGCGACGGCTGGTCGGACCGGCTCGGCGAAGTGCTCGCGACCTGCCGGGTGTTCGTCCCGCTCTACTCGCCGCGCTACTTCGCCAGCGAGATGTGCGGCAAGGAGTGGTACGCCTTCGCCGAGCGGGCCATCCACCACCGGGCGAAGCACGGGCAGCGCGCGAAGTCCGCGATCGTGCCCGCGCTGTGGACCCCGGTCCCACCGCACCAACTGCCGCGTCCCGCGCAGGAGATCCAGTATCTGAGCGAGCGGCTGGGGGAGCACTACGCCACCGAGGGGCTCTACGGCCTGATAAAACTGCGGATCTTCCAGGAGGAGTACCAGCACGCGGTCTGGGAGCTGGCCAAGAACATCGTGCGCGTCGCCCTGGAGAACAACCTCGCCCCCGGCCGCCCCGCCGACTACCGGCGCGCGCCGAGCGCGTTCGGGAACCGCCGCAGCGCCCCGGGCAATCTGCGGCTCGCCGTGGTCGCCCCGACGCTCGCGAACCTCCCCCCGGGCCGCGATCCCGGCTACTACGGCGCCACCCCCGACGACTGGAACCCCTACCGGCCGGACACCGCCCAGCCGGTGGTGCAGGTGGCCGCCGGGATCGCCTTCTCCCTGAACCATCAGGTGGACGTCACCCCGTTCGACGAGGAACTGGCCGGCCTGGAGTCGCGCACGGAACTGGACGGGCCGCTGATCCTGCTCGTCGACCGCTGGGCGCTGCGCGTGCCGGAACTGCTGGAGCGGCTGCTCAGGCTCAACGCCGCGCACCGGCCGGGGGTGACCGTCATCGTCCCCTGGAACCGGGACGATCCCCAGAGCGCCGCCGCCGAACCGGGCATCGCGGAGGAACTGCCCCGGACCATCCCCGCCGTGCTCGGCCTGTACAGCGCCGTCGCCCGGGTCGCGGCGCTGAAGGGGGTGGTCAGCCTGGAGGCCCTCGGCAGCGCGCTGCCGATCGTCGTGGACGACGTCTACCGCGAGTATCTGCGCACCCCCTCGCCGCCGTCGCTGACCAGACCGCGTATCGGGTCGGCATGGCCCGACGGCGGGGACAGCGGGCACCGCCGCTGAGCGCTGACACCGCGCCGTCCGCCGCGCGGGGCGGTCACCCGGGGACGCCTCCGGTGACCGCCCCGCGAAGGGCCTCAGCAGCAGCGGGACTG
>NZ_JBSGUP010000064.1:0-22878 GCF_053607985.1 Streptomyces sp. NPDC055078 | reverse complement strand
GCCCGAGCCTCCCCCCTCATGGCTCGGGCCGCCCCGGTTCACCCCCGAAGAACCGCCCGAACCAGGCTAGTTGACTCTGCGTCAGTGTCCAATCACAGTAACGACAGCGACCTATCGACTTATTTATAGTTGTCGGTCCACTGTCCGGTCCGCGGGCATCGTCGGTCGGAAGGGGCTCGGCATGGATCTGGCCCTGCTGCGCACATTCGTTACGGTGCACCGGGCCGGCTCCTTCACCCGGGCCGCCGCGCTGCTCGGGCTGTCGCAGCCCGCGGTCACCGGGCAGATACGCACCCTGGAACGGCAGCTGGGCCGCCCGCTCTTCCTGCGCCAGGCCCGTGGCGTCACACCGACCACCATCGGCGATGAACTCGCCCACCGCGCGGCACCGCATCTGGACGCCCTGGTCGAGATCGCCGAGGCCGGACTGGACGATGAGTCGGGCGTACGGACCCTGCATCTCGCCGGTCTTCCCGAGTTCACCTCGCTGCGGGCCCTGCCGGCGCTCACCCCGCTGATCTCGCAGGGGCTGGCGCTGCGGGCCTCGTTCGGGAACGCCGAGGAAACCCTCGAAGGACTGGCCGCCGGGCATCATGATCTGGCCATCACCACGGTACGTCCGCGCGGCGGACTGCTGACGTCGACTCCGCTCTGCGACGAAGAGCATGTGCTGGTCGCGTCCCCGCGCTGGGCCGCCCGGCTGGGGCCCGATGTGCTGCGCGGCGGCCAGGTGGTGCTGGAGCAGCTGCCCGTGGTGGAGGTGCATGAGTCCCTGCCGCTGGTGTCGCGGTACTGGGCGTCCGTCTTCGACTCCCGCCCCGCCGCCGCGGGCACCGTCATCGCCCCCGATCTGCGGGCCGTCCTGGAGACTGCGGCCTCGGGGGCCGGGCTCGCCGTTCTGCCGCGCTATCTGTGCGATGAGGCCCTGGAGCGGGGCCGGCTGGTGGCGCTCCTGGACCCTCCCGTACCCCCTCTGCGCACCTATTTCCTCGTTGTACGCACCGGCACCCTCTCCCTCCCGCATATCGCGCGGGCGCACGAATGGCTCCTGCGCGCCGCTGTCGACTGGTGACCTCACGGCCGTCAGGAGTTTCAGAACGGGCGCCACGGGCCATTTTCCAGACATGACCGAACGTCCTGTGGTCAAGCGCACGGCACGGGCCATCCTGCTCGACGGCGACCAGCTGATCCTGATCAAGCGCACCAAGCCAGGCGTGGATCCCTACTGGCTGACGCCCGGCGGCGGGGTCGAGCCCGAGGACGCCACCGTGGTCGACGCCCTTCACCGGGAGATGGACGAGGAACTCGGCGCCAAGATCACCGATGTCGTGCCCTGCTTCGTCGACACCGTCGAGCACATCGCGGACGGCGGGGTGACCGGCGTGAAGGTGCAGCATTTCTTCGTCTGCCGGCTCGAATCCATGGACCCGTCGCTGCGGCACGGACCGGAGATCGACGAGCCCTGCGGGGAGTACGAGATCGTACGGGTGCCCTTCAGCCGTATCGGAATCGCCGCGGTCCATCTGGTGCCCCTGTCCCTGCGGCACTACCTGGACGGCAATATCGAGGGCGTACGGGCGATGCACGCCCCCGACCTGGGCTGACCACCGGGCTCCGGGTCCCGGCCCGTCCCCGGTGCGCCCGAGGGTCCCGGCCCGCCCCCTGGTGCGCCCGAGGGCCCGGGCCTGGGCGTCCTCGCGCTCCCGTTCCCTGCGTACCCCAAGTACCCCAAGGTCCCCGGCGCGGACCGATCCCCGTCCCCCGGTCGCCGAGTCCGCTGTCTCCGGCAGGTGCGGGCGCTCAGCTTCCCGTCGCCACCAGGTCTTCGAGGGAGTCGTGGCGGATCCGGTCGCGGGGGATGCCGAGGCCGCGCAGCGCGTGGACACCGCTGCGGATCATGCCGGGCGGGCCGGAGAGATAGGCGTCGTACTCGCGCCAGGGGCCGAACTCCCGCACGGCGTCCGGGAAGTGCGCCCGGTCGTCCACGACGGGCCGGACCGACAGCCAGGGATGTATCGCCTGGAGCCGCAGCATGGTGTCGATGTCGTAGAGGCCGAGGTCGGTGCGTGCCCCGTAGAACACCTCCACCGGCCGCCGGGTGCCGTGTTCGGCGACATCCTCGACCAGTGCCTTGATGGGCGCTATGCCGGTGCCACCGCCCAGACACAGCAGTCCGTTGTCGGTGCTGTGGTCGACCGTCATCGACCCGGCGGGAGGCCCCAGGCGCAGCACATCGCCGGGGCGGGCGCGGCGGACCAGGGCGTTGGAGACCCAGCCCGCCGGGACCGCCTTCACATGGAACGAGAGCAGTCCGTCCCGGCGCGGTGCCCCGGCGAAGGAGTAGTGCCGCCAGACCCGCGGCCACCAAGAGGTCTCCAGCGTGGTGTACTGCCCGGCCACAAAGGGATAAGGCTGTTCGGGGCGTACGGTGACGATCGCGACCTCGGGTGTTCTCAGGTCATGGGCGACCACCTCGGCCAGCCACCAGGCGGGGGCGTGGTGCTCGTCCTCGGCGGCTGCGTCGATCATGATCTGGGAGATCCTCGTATAGGTGCGCTCCCAAGCGGCCCGTGTCTCGTCGTCCCAGGTCGCCGTGGCGTATCGGGTCAGTGCCCCGAGCAGGGCGTCCCCGACCGCCGGATAGTGCGCGGCCTGGGTGCCGTACTTGCGGTGGCCCCGGCCCAGATGCTGGAGATAACCGGTGAGTACGGCCGGATTGTCCATGTGCTCGGCGGCGGTGAGCAGCGCCTTGAGGAGCCGGTCGCGCTGGGTGTCCATGGCGGCGGGGAAGAGGGAGCGCAGTTCGGGGTGGCGGATGAAGAGCAGCGCGTAGAAGTACGAGGTGACCTTGTCCGCGATGGGAGTGATCTCCGCCAGGGTGCGGCGAACGAGGACGGCGTCGGGGGAACCGTCCGCGGCCCGGGCCGGTCGGCCTCCCGGCGCGTCGGTGCCTCCTCTGGTACCTCCCCTGGTGCGTTCCGTCGGATCGGCAGGGGCGGCCGACGCGGAGGGCCTCGTGGCGGGCCTCGTGGCGGGGCTCGTGGCGGGGCTCGTGGCGGGGCTCGTGGCGGGAGAACTGGGGGCGGGAGCGGCCGGAGCCGCAGGGGAGCGGCCGACGAGATGGAGCCGGGTCGGGGTCCCCGGGGGCCGGGTCGCCTCACGCGGCCAGGGCGCCCCACCGGTGTCGCCCTGGTCCGGTTGCCGGCTGGTGGGAGTCTGTCCGCCACTGCCGTTGTCGTCTGGAGTTCCGCCGTCGGCCGACTCGGTCGTCGGAGCGTCCATGGGTTGCCTCGCCTCGAACATCTCTCGGTCCGTCCCCGCCCATCCACCTGCTCGGAGCGGCGCACTTCACCGCTTCTGCCCAGGGTTCGCCGCCACTCACCTGCACCATGAGCATGGGTTGAATGGTGACAAGTGGGCCCGGAGTACGACATGGCCCGCGGCGCCCGTCGTCGCAGCATTTCAGGCATCGTCGTCACGGTGACGCAAAGAGCGGAAAGCCCGGATATCCGCATCGCTTCCGGTTAAGCTCCGTCGCCCGGACGCCCCTGGGCCTGTACGCCGAGGCTAGTAGCGGCAGTTACTCCCACGGTCAGACGCGGCGGAGCATCCCCTCGCGGCACGGTGTTTCACGTGAAACCACTCAGGCGTCCGGCTCGCCGGACCTTCCTTGTCATCCATGTCGCCGCTGCCGCCGGCTGGCTCGGGCTCACACTCGGCCTGCTCGCACTGGCCACCACCGCGATCAGCACCGGGTCCGCTACAACGACGGAAGCAGCGGCGCGGTCGATGAAGGTCTTCACCGACTGGCTGGTGCTGCCCCTCGCTCTGCTGACCCTGCTCAGCGGTCTCGTTCTGTCCCTCGGCACCCACTGGGGGCTCGCCCGGCACCGCTGGGTCCTCACCAAGTTCCTGATCACCGTGGCCACCATCACCGCCACGGTCTTCGCGCTGCGGCCGGGAGTCGACGGGGCGGTCGAGACGGTGTCCTCGGGTGCGCCGCTGGCCGACCCGACCGATCTGGTGATGGGGCCCATCGTCTCCTTCAGCGCCTATCTCTTCATGACCGTCGTCTCGGTGCTGAAGCCCTGGGGTCTCACCCGCCGCGGCCGACGGCTGCGCAGGGCCGCCACTTCCGGGAAAGCACTGGACGAGCGATCACTGCGTCAGCGAGCCTGATCCTTATGCCGACACCGCTCCCTGAGCTGTTCATCCGCCGTCTCACCTTGGACGATCTCCTTGCCTGTGCCGATCTCGCCGAGAACCGGGGATGGGCACGCGAGGAGAACAGATGGAGCCTGCTGCTCACGGCAGGGACGGGATACGGCATCGACGATCCGTCGGGCAAGGGGCTGGTGTCGTCCTGTGTCCTCACGTCGTACGGCCCTCGGCTCTCCGCCATCGGCATGATGCTCGTCGCGAAGGAGTACGCCCGCCAGGGCATCGGCCGCCGCATGATGCGGCATGTCATCGAGGAGGCCGGGAGTACTCCCCTCACCCTCTATGCCACGCCGTACGGTCAGCCCCTCTACGAGGAATTGGGCTTCTCCGCCGTGGGACGTGCCGAGATGATCCACGGCCGGCTGACTGCCCCGGCGCTGACCGCCGCGACAAGCGTGGCCATCCGCCCGGCGACCGCCGAGGACCTCTCCGCGATCGTACGGCTGGACACCGAGGTCTTCGGCCTGGACCGCACCCATATGATCGCGCGCCTGCCGGCCTTCGCCGATCACCTCCGGGTGGCGGAGGAGAACGGCGTACTGACCGGGTACGCGGCGGCCTGGCCGAGCATGGGTACCCATGTCATCGGCCCGCTGATCGCCCATGGCACCGCGACGGCGAAGGCCCTGATCGCCTCGCTGGGAGCGGCCACGGACCGGCCCCTGCGGACGGACATCGACATCCGGCACGAGGAGTTGCTCCGCTGGCTGAAGGAGCATGGCCTGAAGACGGCCGCCTTCAACACGGTGATGACGTACGCCGTCGACAACCTGCCCGGCGACTGGCGCCGACGCTTCGCTCCACTGTCGCTGGCGGTCTGCTGATCACCGACCCGGAGGCTGCCCGACGGCCCCCCAGGAAGGCCGCCCACCCGCTGCCGGTGCGGCAGCGCACGGTTGCGGCCGAGATGATTGCATACGCGGATTATTGCGCACGTCGTCTACTCTGGGAGTACCTCACCGGACACCCCGCAGGAGAACAGATGACCGCGACCGACCCCGCGCTCACCGCACTCTCGCAGAGCTGGTGCGCCCTCTCCCTGCTCCACGGGAAAATCGAGTCCCATGTCGAACGCGCTCTGGAAGGCGGCCACGGTCTCAGCGTGCGCGAGTTCTCCCTTCTGGACGTCCTCAGCCGACAGCACAGCGGCCCCGGCGGCCACCTCCAGATGAAGCAGGTCGCCGAGGCCATCGTCCTCAGCCAGAGCGCCACGACCCGTCTGGTGACCCGGCTTGAGGACCGCGGTCTGCTCAGGCGCTATCTGTGCGACACCGATCGCCGCGGCATCTACACCGATGTGACCGAGACCGGCCTCGCCCTCCTGGCCGAGGCCCGCCCGACCAATGATGTGGCGCTGCGCGAGGCGTTCGACGAGGCTGCCCGGAACCCGGCCCTCGCTCCCCTGGTCAGAACCGTCGAGGGACTGCGGACCCCCGTGTAGCCCGAGGATCGCCGCACGGCCTGCCGACCGGGTGGGCGAGGCACGAGGCCGCGCCCCGCAGGGCAACGAGGGTCACGGGCGACATCGCACCCACCGGGACGCACGCTGCGATGTTTCACGTGAAACATCGCAGCCGTTTCACGTGAAACACGCTCCGTGGGCATCCAGTCTCTCGGTCACGACCCCGCTCAAAGCATCCCGCGAGACGGCCGTTTCAGGGCCGAAGTCCGCGCCACCCCTCGGCGTCGACACCACCGGGCACACCGGCGTCCGGCTCATAGGGCTCCCGGGTGAACACGAACGACCCCAGATCGAGATGCCGGACCGAGCCATCCTCCCGGCGCACCAGACGCAGGGTCTCCCCCGCGTAGTAACCGTCCAGGCCGACCCAGGTCCCGTCCGCCCGCGCGGTGAAGCGCGCCCCACGGCCCTGGCCCCACAGCGGCTGGAGCTCCAGCCCCCGGTCCGGGAGGAGCCGCAGCCCGTACGCGGCCGTCCCCCAGTACCAGGACCCGGTGAGCGCCAGCAGCTCCGGCTCGACGTCCGCCAACGGCCGCCAGGGCTCCGGGATCCGCGGCTCGGCGTCGACCACGATCCGTACCAGATCGGCGGCGACAGTGGCGACGGGCGGCCCTGAAGTGGCATTGGCGAGGACGGCGGCGGCGACCCCGTTGTCCACACTCACCCAGAGTCCGGCGACAAAGCCGGGCAGCGAGCCGGCGTGGCCGACGAGCGTACGGCCGTCCTTGCGTACGACCTGGACGCCCAGGCCGTACATGCTGTCCCATTCACCACTCTCGGCGGGCACCGCGGGGGTCCTCATCTCCCGTACGGATGACGCGCTCAGCACCCGGTCGTCGCCCTCGGCGAGGAGGTGCGCGAAACGGCAGAGGTCGGCGGGGGTGGACCAGAGCTGTCCGGCCGAAGCCATCAGCCCGAGATCCTCCGGAGGTTCGGGCAGCAGCACATCGGCCCAGGGGTGGACCGCCCACCCCTCGGCGCAGGGAGCCTGCGGCTGGACGCTCGTACGATCCAGGGCGAGAGGTTCAAGGATCTCGCGCCGTACGGCATCCGCCCAGGAGACCCCGCGTACCGCCTCGATGAGCGAGCCCAGGAGGGCATAGCCGGGGTTGGAGTAGTGGAAGCGGCGGCCGACGGGATGCGTCCGCGAATGTTCGCCGAGGACATCGGCCAGCTTCGGCCGCTGCGAGCCCGGCACCCGCTCCCACCAGGGAGCCGTGGTCTCGGCGCTCAGTCCGGCGCTGTGGCCGAGCAGTTGGGCGATGGTCACGTCCCCCACGCCCGTCTCCGGAAGGTACTTGTCCACGGAGTCGTTCAGATCGAGCAGCCCCTCGTCCCGCAGCCGCATGACGAGGACAGCCGTGAAGGGTTTGGTGATCGAGCCGATCCGGTACTGCGTGTCGATCCCGGGCTCCGGGACGTCGGCGGTGGTCCCGGACGGACCGGCCGACGGCCGGGTCCCGGTCCACACCAGGTCTCCGTCCCGCGCCACTCCGGCGACGAGCGAGGGAGCGCGCCCCTCCGACTGGGCGGTGGCAACGCGGTGCAGAAGGGCCCGCTCCGTACTGGGGAGGAGCGCTGTCAACGGTGAGGTCATGGAACAGGTCTATCGGGCGCACCGCGCCGAGTCGACCGCAAGGTGCGCCAAGTCATAGCCGGGAGGGCCGGGGCCGGACAGAACAGGTTGGGCCGGCAGACACCTCCCGATCAGGGCCCACCGGGCATTACGGTGGGACACGAAGACCTCCGTGCGGCGAAGACTCGACCTCTCCGCCCCACTGGAGGTCTTCGCCATGGCACCCCGCACCGCCGGGGATCTCCCCCGGCCCCTGATCAACGTGCGGGCCACGGGCACAGCGGCAGAACGCCGACGGACCCTGTGGTGGACCGGTTCCCGGTGGCTGCTGGCAGAGGAGGTACACCGGGTCCCGCGGCAGCGGTGCTGCCGGGCCGAAGGGGTCGTACCCCCGGCATCGACCGATCGGCTGATGCCGCATCAGGCGGCTTGCCCGTGTCGGCCGAGTACACCACGCTGAGCCCCGAGCACAAGGACTACCGGCGAGCCCAGATCGCGCACCGATGAGTTTTCCGCGCCATGCTGGTCTATACGCCGGACACCCACGGACGGAAAGCTGGGCCATGCGGAAACTGATCTACGGCATGAACCTGACCCTGGACGGCTACATCGCCGCGGCCGGCGACGACATCGGCTGGAGCGGACCGCCGAGCCACGAGATGTTCCAGTGGTGGCTCGACCACGAGCAGGCGAGTGGCCTGTCGCTGTACGGGCGCAAGCTGTGGGAGACGATGAGCTCCTACTGGCCGACCGGCGACGAGCAGCCCAACGCCACCCCGGCGGAGATCGAGTTCGCGCGGAACTGGCGGGACACTCCGAAGGTGGTGTTCTCCTCGACGATCGACAAGGTCGACTGGAACACCCGCCTGGTCACCGGCGACGCGATCGCCGAGATCACCCGGCTCAAGGCCGAGGACGGCGGCCCAATGAACATCGGCGGCGCAACGCTAGCCGGGGCGGCCATGCGCGCCGGGCTGATCGACGAGTACGTGATCGCCACCTATCCGGTCCTGGTGGGCGGCGGCACGCCGTTCTTCACCGCGCTGGACAGCTGGGTGAACCTGAACCTGCTGGAGACGCGGACGCTTCCCGGCGGCGTCGTCCTGACCAGGTACGAGACGAGGCGCTGAGCAAGAGTGAAGCCCCTGTCCCGTCAATAACCCGCAGGTCAGACCCGATGTCAGTGGTGCCTGTCAGACTCGGCCCATCCCCGGCCAGGAAGGCAGACGATGACCGGCACAGCCGTCCCCAAGCACTATTCACCCAGGTGGAACAACGACACCCGCCCGGCCCCGCCCGCCGTCGGTGGCGAAAGGGAGACCCTGCGCGCGGTCCTGGACTGGCATCGGGCAACCTTCGAGCTCAAGTGCGCCGGCCTGTCCCCAGAGCAACTGTCCGAACGGGCGGTGCCGCCCTCCGGCCTGTCCCTGCATGGGATGGTGCGGCATCTGGCCGGCGTCGAGCGCTGGTGGTTCCGCATCCAGTTCGCCAGCGAGGACGTTCCGATGCTCTACTACTCTGACGATGACCCCAACCAGGACTTCGACAGCCTGGAAGGTGACGTCGAGGAAGCATTCGCCGTCTGGCGGACGGAGTGCGAGCACTCCAGGCAGATCACGGCCGCTGCCACTTCGCTGGATGAAACAGGGATCCGCAAGAGGACCGGCGAGCCGATCTCACTGCGAAGGATCATGGTGGACATGATCGCTGAGTACGCACGACACAACGGTCACGCCGATCTCCTGCGCGAATGCATCGACGGCTCCACCGGGATGTGATCCAGCAAGTAGAGCCCTCTACTCGTGAGACTTGACGAGCACTGATTCCGCAGAATGATGTGGCTGCCCCGGCCTCGATCGGACCGGAGTTCCAGGAGAAGGCCGGGGAGCGATGCCGAAGCGGTGTTGCCGTCTGCTGCTGACATGCAGCCAGCCCTGAGACCGTGAAGCGAAATCTGCGACCCTGCAAGCCGTGTAGGTTCTCAACTTCAGTGTCAGGCGCCGACCCTGTGACCTGGATGTTTCCCTTGAGTCTCATGATGTGTCGGCAGGCGGCTGTCTCAGATCGGTGTCATTTCCTCAGGCTGTCCAGCAGGCTGCAACGCGGCCCGGGGCGTCACGAACCTGCATCGGCAACCATCCGTTCCACCCACTCACACACCTTCACTGCTCGCTCGATACGGCTGACGATGTCCTTCAATGTCGAGGTTCACCTCCCCAGTAGCTCTCGCTGGAGTGCGACGATCTTCACCCTCGCCGAGGTGGACCGACTGATGAGGAGATGGGAGGGGATCGGAGAAGCGGCAGCAGGCCGGTGCTTCTGGTAGTCGGACGGGCTGATCGTTCGAGTTGAGCAACCGATCGCGTTGGTGACCGCCGGTCTGCCGACCGGCGCGGTCCAGCCGTCGCCAGCACCGCCAACGATATGGCGAGTCGACACTTCGGCTGATCAGTGCAGACCCCCACCGACTGAGACTGTGCCACGCGGCCTGAGACCCTACAGTTCCTGTTGACGTGCAGCGCAGGTTGCACGGACACGCCGTTGCACTTTGCGTGATCTCGGCTGTGTCGGCGCGGTCGCGAAAAGCAGGTTGCACACAAACGTCCCGAGCGTCGTCGCCGACAAGCGCCTGCGGGACTACGGACGGGTTGATCAGCCCATAATTGGAGTCAGTGCCGAGCGACCCGGCGCATCGCACCCGCCCCGGGTGCACTCACCGCGATCGGAGAGCGTCGTGAAGAACAGCGCGTTGTGGCGAGTGGTTGACAACGAGAGTGGTACCCAGTCCATCGTCAGCACGCCCTCCGAGGCGGTCGCGTTCGTCAACAGCCGGTTCGACACCGATGACGACGACGAGCCGTTCAGCATCACCAAGGTCGGCCCTCTCCTTCCGAAGCCGCTCGGGGTCATCACCGCATGGGCGGCCAAGAAGGACGGCGAGCGAACCGACGGGCGTACTGCGCCGATCATAATCAGGCCGGTTGTGACGGATAACGCCATCGAGTGCGATGATGTCGTGCTCTGGGGCGACGTGTATGTCTCGTGGGACCACGACATGTACACCCTCGAGGGGCCGGACGGCTCCGAGTACAGCGAGGCTGACAGCGCAGCCGAGTTGAGCAAGATCCTCGACGAGTACGCCGGCGACTACGAGTACGTGCCTGAAGGGTCTGACAGCCACACGCGGCCGAACCCGCGAGAGTTGATCCGCTACGGCGCCCAGGAGTGTGCCGACCGGTTCGGGCACCTTGACGACGACGCGCTGCTGTGGCTCGCTGCCACCCGCATCACGCTCGCCCTGTGGCGCAACACACCCGTCGAGAACTGGCATGCCGGGAAGAGTCCGCTGCACGACGGCACGATGATGCGGATCAACGCGGCAACCACCCGGATCGTGCGCTCGATGCTGTCGTTCGACCATGTCAACTGGATCGCTGTCGGTCTCGCGATCGTCAACCCGTCTCGGATTCTACCGACCGGGCAGTCCGTGCTCGAGCTCGGGCTGGCCTGCCACAACCCTGACGACCCGGCGCACGAGGTTGATCCGCGAGAAGAGCTCGCGGAGATGGCACAGGGCGCGATCGATTGGGGTCGAACGTACCGCCTTCGCGAGAAGGAGTTCGGCCTGCGAACCCTGATCGAATTCTTCTGCGCGTTCGACAACGGCTGGTTCGGAGCACCGAGTTGGGGGCGCATCGCCGATCGGTTCCTTACGGCTGTCGACGACCGGGAGAATGCGCACTGGCGCATGCACCGGGACGAGCCTTGGTTCGACGAGTGGTTCACCAACCGCCCGGCCGACATTGCGGACACCACGGAATTTCGTCGGCTGCTCCATGCCGGGCCCGACCTGCTGTCCGAGGAGGCCGCCGAATGGTGCGTGGAAGGTGCCATCGGCTACGTCTGCCAGGACGACCACGCGAACGGCTGCCCGCGGTGCGGTATCCCGCTGGCAACGGAGTCCCCAAACGAGTGAACGTGGGCACCAGCGTAGAAGAGCAGCAATCCACTGACCGCGTTCTCTCCCGCCTGCTCGGCGGCCTCCCCCTGCTTGGCGAGCCGGTCGCGGCTCCGCCGCAACTCGCCGACCCCCACGTCAACCATCGCACCAGACTACTCACATTCAAGGGTTCGGACCGCCCTCAGCACCATTCTCCCCAAGGGGGTCAGTGCCATGGGCCGGCCGCGTTCGGCTCTGATCAGCAGTGGCCCACCGAGCTCTCGTTCGATCCGGTTGATCTGCGCGACAAGGGTGAACGTGTTGAGGCCGAGGCCGCTCGCTGCGGCACCGAGGCTCGGGTAGGCGGATGCAGCCGCGAATCGGTTCAGGCGTTCGCCGCCACCCTGGCTGCCGAGTGCAGGCCGGAGGATGCGTGGCGCTCGGCTGGCTTGATCGACGGCCCGAAGTGCCTGGCCATGGCTGGCGCCTCCGCGTGATCGCAGGGGAATGTTGTGGGCCTTCGCCCATCTGGCCATGTTCGCGGTGCTCATTCCTTTCTCCGTTGCGAGGTCGCTCAGAGTGCGGCGCCCGTGGACGTACTGCTCGATCAGCCAGTCCCGTTCGACAGTCCCGCGGCGCCGGTAGTCCTGCGGGCCTTCACGGAGCGCGACTTCATACTCACGCGCGAGAGCGGTCAGCACGCTGCGGGAGAAACCAGTGAGGGCGGCCATCTGGTTCAGGGATTGGTGTTCGTCCAGGTAGAGACAGACGAAGGTCTCCTTCGGCACGTCCTGGCGGGCCTTGAGACGGACCTGACCCGTCGCCCTGGCGGCGGACTTCGTCGGCGGAAGTGCGGGGGCGGGATGTTCGTCCAAGACGTGCCGGATCGCCTCGACGGTGGTGCCGAGGGCCTCAGCCGCGTACTGAACCGGGTTCTTGCGCTGGCGGACGAGGCGGTGCAGGCGGGAGACGTCGATCCGAGCGGGGTCGGGCCCCGGTAGGTCCAGCCCGTCGAGCAGGGCGGTTGGGGGCTGCCAGGTCACTGGCTCGTCGCGGATGCCGTGGCAGGCCAGAAAGTCGCGCGCCGCCCGGTCAAGCTCGCCCGCCAGCTCAGGGGGTCTGGAGGACGGCGATGCGGGCAGCCTCAGCCCTGAAGGCTGCTTCGCCACCGCTGCCGAATCCTTGGGCAACTTCGGCGGGAAGACCGCTGATGCGCTGGAACAACCAGCATCGGACGATCTGCTCGCGTCGGCCGTGGCCAGGCGGTGAGCCGGTGCGCTGACAGATCTCCGACCAGCGCTCGTGCGGTAGCAGGTCGGTGTTGTCGGAGTACATGCCTATGTGCAGAGTTAGGTACGGATGAACGTGCAGAGCAGTCCATTCCTCATGGTGGGCGTGCTCGCTCTTCGAGATGGTGGTGTCTGAGTCGAGGCAGTCACGATGTGACGAGGCAGAACGGGTGTCCCGCTGGGTCGATGAGGACCCGCCACCTGTCCTTGTTGGGCTGCTGCTGCGGTTTGCCGGCACCCAGTTCCAGCAGCCGGTCCTCAGCCTGGTCTAGGTCCTCGACCTTGAAGCAGATATGAAGTTGCTGAGGAACGGTTTGGTCAGGCCAGCTCGGAGCTCGGTAGTCGTCGACTCGTTGGAAGCCGATGAAGAGTCCATCGTCACCGTTGAGGCCGGCGAAGTCGGCGTCCGACTTCGGGTGGGATTCGAGGCCAGTGGCCTGCTGATAGAACGATGCCAGCGCCAACGGATCGGGGCAGTCGAGGTTTATCGCGATCAGCTTCATCTGCACAGGCATGGAATCTCCGGGCCGCTCGGTGAGCATTCTTGGTGCCACATTAGAGGCGGTTGCCTGCAGATGAGAGTCTTCCGTGACCGTATCCCTGCAGGCCAGGACCTCACTCGGTCCAGCACCGAACGGCTGGAGCCGGGTCAGGCCACGTCGGTCTCGCGTTCGATGGCCTTGAGACGGTTCTTCAGCCGGTAGCTGGGGCCGTTGATGGCGACGACTTCGCAGTGGTGCAGGAGGCGGTCGAGGATCGCGGTGGCGAGGACTTCGTCGCCGAAGACCTGGCCCCATTCGCCGAAGGTCTTGTTCGAGGTGAGGATGATGGAGCCCTTTTCGTAGCGCTTTGAGATGACCTGGAAGACCAGGTTCGCCTCGGTGCGTTCGAGGGGCTGGTGTTGGGTCGGGGACGGGACGCCGTGCACCGTTTCCGATGTCGGTTTTCCCATCCCCGCCCGCCGAACCCGCCGTGCGAGTTAGCCCCGCAACGGGCTCTCCACGTGATCCGCTGGATCAGGCGAGGTACTCACTGACCTGGCCGACGAAAGCCACATCGTCGTGGCTGGTCCGGCGGAAACGTGCTCCGGCCGGATCGACCTCGTCGATGTTGTAAGGCGTACTGATCTGTGCTCCGCGAAAGCGGTAGCGTTCGACCTTCATCTTCGCCGGGTTGTAGAGAACGAGTCCGCCCTCTTGGATACGGTCCGCTCCGAAGAAGCGGCGTCGTAGCTGTTTCCAGGTCATCCGGGGGTGTTTATAGCGAATCCATCGGAGCATCCGCCACCACGTGTACCAACCGAGGTAAGCGAAGGTTCTCTTTGATGCGCCATAGCGGAAGTAGGCCGCCCAGCCCCGAAGGACCGGGTTGACCGTCCGTAGCACCTCCTCCAACGAGAGCGAACTCGTGTTCCGCCCCGTCAGATTCTTGATCTTGTGCATCACCGATGCCAAGGCTTGCTTGGACGGGATGGTGAGCACGACGCGACGACCGTCACCCCAGGGTCTCCGCTGGATGTGGAAGCCAAGAAATACAAAGCCGTCGTCGATGTGGGTGATGTGGGTCTTCTCTTCCGAGAGGGTCATCTTCAGCCTGTGGGCCAACAGTTCACCGATCTCCGCCTTCAGTGCCTCGGCCTCGGACTTCTCTCCGTGCACAAGCACGATAAAGTCATCGGCGTATCGCACCAGCCGGTAATTCGGTCGTCCCGTCCGGCTTCGATGCTGCCGACGCCAGCGCGGTGACATCTCCTGATCCCAGATCCGCGAGAAATACCGGTCCAGTACCGAGAGATAAATGTTGGCCAACAGAGGAGAGGCGACTCCTCCTTGCGGAGTGCCCGTGAGGGTCTCCGCGAATCCACCATGCAGCTCAACAACTCCGGTCCGCAGAAAGGCACTGACCAGCCGCAGGACCTTGCGGTCCTTGATGCGCTCAGCCACCAGGTCCATCAGGACGTGATGGTCGACGTTGTCGAAGCAAGCCTTGATGTCGCCCTCGATGACCCACTCGTAGGTCGACGGCCTGCATGTGAAATGGTGAATCTCGGCGATGGCATCCTGGGCCCGACGTCCAGGCCGATATCCGTAACTGGACGGATAGAAATCGACCTCGAAAATCGGCTCCAGTACCAGCTTGAGCGCCATCTGCGCCACACGATCCCGCAAGGTGGGAATTCCCAAGTAACGGACTTTCCCGCTCTTCTTGGGGATTACCGCCTGCTTGACCGGCAGCGCAGTGAAGGACCCGTCCTTGAGCGAGGATCGAAGCTCCTCAAGGAACGGAATCACTCCGTGACGCTCTTCAACGTGGTAGCGGGTGACCGCATCCACGCCTGCTGTCCTGGCACCCCGGTTGCCGGACACCCGCTCCCAGGCCACCAATAGCGTGGCCCGATCGCAGATCAAGTTGAATACATCATCGAACCGGCGATCCGGCTCGCTCCTTGCCCAACGGTGCAGCTTGATCTGATGATCGAGTACCCGTCGCCCGGCCGTCATACTGCCCGGCCAAAGCGACGGCGCGTCGTTGTTCAACAACGTTCCTCCCCGACAGCAGTCCTGCTGCTATCACGCTGTCGCCCTTCCCCGCGCGGCCAGCTTTCCTGGCCTCTGAGTACTACGGCGACTCCGCCACGATCTGGCGTCATCAGCGGGCATTGCGCCTGCCCGCCGCCCGGCTGGCTGCCAGACGGGAAGGGCGATGCCAGATCGCTTCCCACGTTCACTGAGGATCTCTTTGACGGCTTCGGTGCCCAGCTATATCCCGGCAGCATCGCCACGGACCGCACATCGCAGTCTTGGTCCGGGCCACCCGGCGCCCATGGGCTAAAGACGCCGGGAGAGGAGAGGCCATCGGCTACGGCGATCTCCAGCACTGCAAAGCGGCCCATCCACCAGATTCGGCAGGCCGCTGACGACTCACGGGACGTCAACCACTGGTTCAGTTTCCTTGCACCCATTCCGTCTTCGCTTGCGGGCACGAACCGTCTGGTGGTGTCGGTCCGCCCCTACGTTGTCGAGGCTGCTTCCGGCCTCACCCCCAACCCGGGGCTCAGCCTGCCTCCAGCTTCAACCGGTCCCTGCGAGGACCGGCGGCGGGCCTCTCATCCCGCGAGATCCATCAGCGCCTCGTGGCGCACAGCCGACTTCGTCGACCACGAGAACGCTCGGCCGCAGGTAGGAGCCCAGTTTGCTGGTCAGGCGGCCTGCCGCCTCGGCTGCCTTGAGGTTCCGGACCATGTCGTCGAGGCTGGTGAAGTAGATCGAGTATCCGGCCCGGCAGGCCGCGACCGCCAATGAGATCGCGATGTGGGTCTTGCCGACGCCGGGCGGCCCGAGCAGGGCAGCATTGGCCTTCGCTTCGACGAAGGACAGTGTGGCCAGGTCTTTGACCTTGCGCGGGTCGAGCTCGGGCTGGAACGAGAAGTCGTACTCATCCAGCGTTTTGTGGTGCGGCAGCCGGGAGAGCCGCAGGCCCTGGCGGAAGCGGCGGTCCTCGCGGACGGCGAGCTCCTCGGAGAGCACCAGGTCGAGGAAGTCGAGGTAGCCCATTTTGGCCTCGTCCGCCCTCCGGGTGTACTCGTTGATGGTTTCCGCCAGGTGGGGCAGGCCGAGCTTGGTCGCCGTGGTGCGGATGCGGTTGCCGGTCAGCTCGCTCAAGACGATTCCTTCGTCGCTCGCTCGGTGGTGAAGGGGCGGGTCCCGGTCAGTTCGTCATAGACCGACAACGGTCGGCGGCCGACCTCGATGCCGGTCGCCGCAGCCCGGTTGAGGAGGGCTTGCAGCGGTCCGGTCTCCTCGCCCAGCGGGCGTTCGTGACGCGGCCGGGGCGGGATGTCGCCGGTGGTGGTCCGGCGGCCTTTGCCGGTGGGCAGTCCGTCCCAGTGCTGTTCCTCGACGACGCGGACCCCGCGTCCCACTGCCCGTGGGTGCGTGGCCAGCAGCGTCTCGCCGCTGGAGTCGGCGACGGTGGAGTGCAGCACGACCTGCGACTTCGTGGCCCTGATCTCCACCAGCTGACGGGGGCGGACCTTGCGGGCCGGGACCGAGTAGAGGTTCCCGCCGAAGGCGACCAGGCAGTCCTTGCCGACCGGCCGCAGATGGCGCTCGGCCACCAGAAACGGAGTTGGCGGCAGCGGCTTGAGAGCTGCGTGGTCGCGGGCAGCGCGGTGCCCGATCACCTCGCGGTGCGTCTTGTGGATCTGAGCCCGCCGCTGCGGCACCCAGGCGGCGAACGCGGCGTCCATCTCCTCGACTGAGGAGAAGGCCCGGCCGGAGAGAACGTGGTCGCGGACGATCAGTACCTGGCGTTCGACGCGGCCCTTGCCCTGGGGCCGGTAGGCGGCCAGTACATCGATGTCGAAGTCGTAGTGGCCGGCGAATCCGACCGCCTCCGGATGCAGTGGAACCGCCTCACCGGGGGCGACGTGACGGCGCACGACCGTTTTGGTCCGGTCGTAGACGATCACCATCGGCACCCCGTTGAAGTGCGTGAATGCCCGCCGGTGGCAGTCGAAGAACGTCTGCAGGTCCAGGCTGGTGGTGAAGCAGCAGAACGGATCACGCGAGTACGACAGCACCATGTGGAAGGAGTAGACCTTCGGGATGCCCAGGTGGGCGAGGATCTTGCCCTCATCGCCCCAGTCCACCTGAGCCTGAGCACCCGGGATCACCTCGAACCTGCGGTGCATCCCCGCCAGCTCCCGTGGCGTGATGCCCAGTTCCTCCGCGATCCTTGGGCGGGCCTCCTGCACGTAGAGCTTGACCCGCTGGTAGTTCCCGGTGAATCCGCCCTTGTAGCCGGGCAGGGCCTGCAGGAGGTCCTCCCGGAGGGTTCGGAAGAACCGCTCGACCGGGCCCTTGTCCCGGCCCGTCCGCAGCCGCGCGGGCTGGATCGAGATCCCCATCCGGCGGCAGACGCTGGTCAAGTGCTCCGAGACATAGACCTTGCCGTGGTCGACCACCAGCGTCTCCGGGAGACCAGCGGCGGGGACGCGAGCCCCGGACCCTCGGCCGCAGCGACGTCGACCAGCACCGTCCTGGGGATCCCATGCTCGGGCCAGACCGCATGCCTCAGCCAGTCTTTCCCCGCCGGCCGGGGTCGGAACGACTGGTAGAGCATCGCGCTGACGTCCACTGCCTTCGTCGACACCGGCGTGAGCCGGATCCCGGTGACGCAGCGGGTGTACCAATCCATGCCGATCGAGAGCTCGGACTGGACCCATCGCAGCGTCAGCGGATCGAATGCGAACACGTCCAACCGCGTGGAGTCCATCAGCAGGTACTCGCCTGGCCTGGTCGGCCGCAGCTTGCCATAAGCGCCGTCCGGCCGGTCGGCGATGTCCCGGTTCCGCTTGGTGCTGAGCCGGAACAGTGGGTGCCGCCGCTCCAGCTGCACCCGGTATGCCGTGGCTTGGCTGGGCTGAGGTACGACGTCGGGACCGAACCGTGCGATCAGCCGGGCCCGGGTCCGGTCGATGACCATCTTGCGTGACGGCTTCGACTCTCCGGTGTGCTCGACCATGACTTCCAGCGCGGTCTCCACCCATCGGTCATCGGCCCTGCCGAAGGGCCGTGCCTGGGAACTTGTCCGCTGGACCAGGCCGGCCTCGCCGTGTCGGCGGTAGTCGGCGACCCACCGTCGGATGGTGCGATCGGTGACTCCGAGTTCCGCAGCCTTCGCCGCATAACGTGCGTCCAGCGACAACGTCGGCGTGTACGGATCTCGCGGCTCGCCTTCACGCGCGAGTTCAGCGCTGCCGGACCGATATCCAGTGAGAAGTTCCCGAACGTGCTATCTGCCGTCTGTCATGCTCGTCCAGCTGCCCCAGCACCACCGAGGCGATCTCCTCGGCATCGTCCGAGGACGGTCCAGCCCCGTCGGGGATGAGGGTGGCCCGGTCGGAGAAGAGCAGTTCCCGCAACGACAGCCGCAGGAGCCTGCCCTGGCCGTCCTTGAGGACGACTTCGTTGCCGGCCGTGGTGGCGGCCATCTCGACCACCTCGACGGTCTCCCCGTCGTAGCGGAAGTGTGTACCGACGCCAACCCGCGCCCCAGCCCTGCTCACGCCGTCCTCCTCAGCACGTGCGCCGGGCTGAACGGCCAATCGAGATCAACCGTGAACTCTCCTGTCCACAGCAAGTGATAGATCGCAGACCGGACTTGTTCCTCCGGGCGATCGGGCAAGCTGGCCGCCGCGCGACGCAAGGAGACTCCGTCGAGCCACGGAGCTCGTCGACGAGCTCACGATCGAACAGCCAGTCCCTGCGGTAGCCCGACAAGAATCGGACGTTCTCCACCTCAGCCGCAGGTGGCTCGCTCCAGACCTCGTACTTCCACCCGCCGACCTCCACCGCCTCACGGGTCCAGCCGAATGTGAAGGCCACCTCCGGCCTGGACAGCCGGTGCAGTGGCTTCACATCCACGACCACGGGCCCCGCGTCGGTGACCAGGAGATAGTCCGGGATGTGCTTGCGCATAGCCCCATCCACCTCGGCCTTGAGCAGAAAGGGCTGGGCCACGATGGAACGTACGGACGGATCGAAATCAGCGAAGAGGAGCCTCGCCAGTTCGAGGCGCGACTCGTAGATGACGTGATCGCGAACTGTGGCGGACCAGTAGGTGCCCGAGTAATGCCGCTGGCCCCTGTACCAGCGGAAGGTCCGCCAGGGTGCCGCCGCCGCAAGCCCGTCGATCGATGACGCGGTCCACTCCCGATTCTCGACCAGGCCGCCGTTCGCGCTTCGCATGCTCACGGTGATCGATGCCGCGCTCAGCCCCGCCGCCATGAGTCACCCCCGGATCGTCGGCAGCCTCCTCCGCGAGCGCTACGTTCGCATCCGCGTGAGGCGCCCACGCCGGACCTGAGGCAAGGCCGCCCGAACGAGTGACGGCAGTGGCCAGCGATTCTCAATCCCGTGTCAGTTCGGCCAGTCACATGACATCGCGACTGAGAAAATGACACGGGATCTGAGAACCTACAAGCCGCCCGGTCAGGTCTGCGCCATGTCCACAAACCGTGAGTAATGCCCCTGGAACGCCACCGTGATCGTCGCGGTGGGGCCGTTACGGTGCTTGGCGACGATCAGGTCGGCCTCGCCCGCCCGGGGGGACTCCTTCTCGTACGCGTCCTCGCGGTGCAGCAGGATCACCATGTCCGCGTCCTGCTCGATCGAGCCCGATTCACGCAGGTCGGAGACCATGGGCTTTTTGTCCGTGCGCTGTTCGGGGCCCCGGTTCAGCTGGGAGAGCGCGATCACGGGGACTTCGAGTTCCTTGGCCAGGAGCTTGAGATTCCGGGACATGTCGGAGACCTCCTGCTGACGGCTCTCCGCCCGCTTGGAGCCGCCGGACTGCATCAGCTGGAGATAGTCGATGACGACCAGCTTCAGATCGTTGCGCTGCTTCAGGCGCCGGCACTTCGCGCGGATCTCCATCATCGACAGGTTCGGCGAGTCGTCGATGTACAGGGGCGCCTGGGAGACATCGGGCATCCGGCGGGCCAGCCGGGTCCAGTCCTCGTCCGTCATCGTGCCGGAGCGCATATGGTGCAGCGCGACCCGCGCCTCCGCGGACAGCAGACGCATCGCGATCTCATTGCGGCCCATTTCGAGCGAGAAGATCACGCTCGGCAGGTTGTTCTTGATCGAGCAGGCGCGGGCGAAGTCCAGGGCCAGGGTGGACTTACCCATCGCCGGCCGGGCGGCGATGACGATCATCTGGCCCGGGTGCAGCCCGTTCGTCAGTGAGTCGAAGTCCGTGAAACCGGTGGGCACTCCGGTCATCTCACCGCTGCGTGAACCGATCGCCTCGATCTCGTCGAGCGCGCCCTCCATGATCTCACCGAGCGGCAGATAGTCCTCGCTGGTGCGCTGCTCGGTGACGGCATAGATCTCGGCCTGGGCGGAGTTGACGATCTCGTCGACGTCACCGTCCGCCGCATACCCCATTTGTGTGATTTTTGTCCCGGCCTCCACCAGCCGTCGCAGCACCGCCCGCTCATGGACGATCTCCGCGTAGTACGAGGCGTTGGCCGCCGTCGGTACGGACTGGACCAGGGTGTGCAGATAGGGGGCCCCGCCGACCCGGGTGATCTCACCCCGCTTGACCAGCTCCGCGGCGACGGTGATCGGGTCGGCCGGCTCGCCCTTGGCATAGAGGTCGAGAATCGCTGTGTAGACGGTCTCGTGCGCCGGCCGGTAGAAGTCATGGCCCTTGATGATCTCCACGACATCGGCGATGGCGTCCTTGGAGAGCAGCATGCCGCCGAGGACCGACTGCTCCGCGTCCAGATCCTGCGGCGGGACCCGCTCGAACCCGGGGGAACTTCCGTCCCAGCCCCCGGTGTCCCTGCCGCGCTCATGCTGATCCTCGCGGCCACCGCGGTGGTCGTTACGGCGCTGACGGGAGACGGGCGGACGGTCGCCGGGACCACCGTCGGCCGCCCACGGGTCGTCCAAGGGCTCGGAAATGCTCACCGGGCCACCTCCTCCCGTCCGCTCAGCGGACCTCGCCGTGCCCCCTCTTTCTACGGCACAGCACTGACAAATCGAGTGGCCCGGCTCCGCTTCCGGCGCGTCGAGCGACGGTCCACGGTAGGCCCGTCCGCACCGTCAGCCAATCTGGTTATCCACAGGCCATGTGGATGAGCGGCCAGATGCTGTGGAGAACCCCGCGGAACCTGTGCACGGACCGGGGGACAGCACTGTGGACAAACTTCGGAACCATCGACGACAACACCTCTGACCTGGGAATCTTCCATCCACTGGCTGTGGGGGAGAAAAAGTTTCCCAACCGGACCAAGATCAGAACAAACGACGCACACCCAGGCCGTCACAGCGGGTAAAAGTAAGGATCACAAGGCAATTGCATCTCTTACCTGTGGAAGATTACATTGAGCGCATGACACAGGCTCCCGTGACCCCGAAGGCTCTCCGGCGCCGTCATGACCGAGAGATCATCGCACTCGCCGTTCCCGCCTTCGGCGCACTCGTCGCCGAGCCTCTCTTTGTGATCGTGGACAGCGCGATCGTCGGCCATCTCGGCACCCCGCAGCTCGCCGGACTCGGCATCGCCGCGCCCCTGCTGATGACCGCCGTGAGCGTCTTCGTCTTTCTTGCCTATGCCACGACCGCCGCCGTCGCCCGCCGCGTCGGAGCGGGCGATCTCGCCGCCGCCATCCGCCAAGGGGTGGACGGCATCTGGCTGGCCATCCTGCTGGGCGTGGCCGTGGTCGCCGTCGCACTGCCCGCCGGCCCCTGGCTCGTCCACGCCTTCGGCGCCTCCGAGACCGCCGCCCCGTACGCCATCACCTATCTGCGCATCTCCAGCCTCGGGATTCCGGCGATGCTGATCGTGCTGGCCGCCACCGGTGTTCTGCGGGGCCTCCAGGACACCCGCACTCCGCTGTACGTCGCCATCGGCGGCTTCACGGCCAACGCCGTCCTCAACGCGGGGCTGGTCTACGGAGCCGGCTTCGGTGTCGCGGGATCGGCCTGGGGCACTGTCATCGCTCAGTACGCCATGGCTGCCGCCTATCTGATCGTGGTCGTACGGGGCGCGCGGCACCACCGTGCCTCGCTGCGGCCGGACGCGGCGGGCATCCGGGCCAGCGCACAGGCCGGTGTCCCGCTCCTGGTCCGTACGCTCGCCCTGCGCGCGGTCCTGATGATCGCGACCGCCGTCGCGGCCCGCCTCGGCGACACCGAGGTCGCGGCCCACACGATCGTGCTCTCGCTGTGGAATCTGATGGCCTTCGCGCTCGATGCGATAGCGATAGCCGGGCAGGCGATCATCGCCCGCTATCTCGGTGCCGGTGATATCGAGGGCGCTCGGCAAGCCTGCCGTCGCATGGTGCAGTGGGGCATCGCGTCCGGAGTGATCCTGGGCCTGCTCCTCGTGATGCTGCGCCCGCTGTTCATCCCGCTGTTCAGCAACGACTCCGCGGTTCATGACACTCTGCTCCCCGCCCTGCTGGTTGTCGCGCTCTCCCAGCCGATCGCCGGGGTGGTCTTCGTCCTCGACGGCGTACTGATGGGAGCGGGCGACGGGCCGTATCTGGCC
Source organism: Streptomyces sp. NPDC055078 (assembly GCF_053607985.1). Taxonomy (NCBI): domain Bacteria; kingdom Bacillati; phylum Actinomycetota; class Actinomycetes; order Kitasatosporales; family Streptomycetaceae; genus Streptomyces; species Streptomyces sp. NPDC055078. Next base: position 325 of record NZ_JBSGUP010000064.1, on the reverse strand, counting down.
TGGGCGATGCTGGCCACGCTGGCGGCCTTCGCGCCCCTCGCACTGCTCGTCCCCACGCTCGGCGGGGGACTGACCGCCCTGTGGTGGGCCATGACGCTGATGATGACCGTCCGGCTGGCGACGCTCTGGCTGCGCACCCGCTCCGGCCGCTGGATCGTCACAGGCGCAATCCGCTGACGCTCGTCACCGCCGTCATCACGCTACCCCTCATCAGCGGCCCACCCGCCGACCCGCTGCACCCCGCCGATCACCGAACCGGCACCGCACACAACGACGGTCTCCGCTCGTCCACCCGCCATGTTTCACGTGAAACACGGCGCCAGAC
>NZ_JBSGUP010000063.1:0-22937 GCF_053607985.1 Streptomyces sp. NPDC055078 | reverse complement strand
CCCCCTTCGCCATGACCGCCATGACCGCCGGACCGTCACCGCGACTCGGGCGTTTCCGACGGGCCCGGGCGCCACGGTGGCTGCCGGTGTGACGGGATCGGCGTCCCGGTCCGTGAGAGGGCCGCTCGTTCGTACCGTGTTCATCTGCTTCAATGAGTTCCATGGCCAGCCTTGAGAACCCCGCGACAGGTCGCAGCGACCTTGAGCCGTTCTGGCCGTCCCGGCAGCACCACGACTTCGACCGGGAGTGTTGCCGCGCGGTGACCGCGCAGGCCCTCTGACGCCGCTTCGCCGGCCTCGGCCCACGCGCACGACGTACGTCCGTCCTCTCGACACGACGACTTCCTCCGCGCGAAAGAGAACTGATCTCTCATGGCGAACTCCCGCCCCATTTCCAGCGTCCCCGCCGTTTCCGCCGTCCCCGCCGCTCCCGCCTTCGGCGGGCCCGACGCCGCCGCCAGGACCGCACGCCACCGGCTGCGGTCCATCCACCGCGACGAGATCCCGCACCGCGACGAGGCCCCGCCGCCCCTCGGTCTCGCCGATGTCACCGGCTTCCTGCCGCCGGGGGCCACCTGGCTGCCCGCGCCCCAGCACAGCCTGCCCGGTCTGCCGGGCCGTCCGCCGATGGTCGGCTATCTCGTCCTCGTACCGGCCGACCAGCACCCGCCCGCCGCACTCGCCCCGACGCCCCAGCCCGCCGACGGCGCGGGCTCCGGCGCGGGGGCGGGCCCGGTCCGTATCGATCCGGTGGAGCGCAGTGCGCTGGTGGCGGGGCGGGCGCTGGAGCTGACCTATCTGGAGTTCGAGCTGCTGGCGCATCTGGTGGCCCATCCGCACCGGGTGCACTCCCGCGATCAGCTCGTGACGACGGTGTGGGGCTACGGCCATGTCGGCGACGGCCGGACCGTGGATGTCCATGTGGCCAGGCTCCGCCGCAAGCTGGGCCCGGAGCACCGCGACACCATCCGGACCGTACGGCGGGTGGGTTACAAGTACGCCCCGTGAGCCGTGGTCCCGGCCCACCCGACCGGGACCGGGGCCGGGGCCGGGTCCCACGCGCCCCCACCCAGGTCCGGGTCCACGCGCCCCCGCCCAGGTCCGGGTCCACGCGCCCCCGCCCAGGGCCGGGCCCGGCGCCCCGCCCGGGCTCTGCTCCTGGCAGAAGGGTGGGCAGGGCGGCGGGCGGGAGGGCAGAGTCGGGGGTATGAGACTGCTGGTACTGGGTGGAACCGAATTCGCCGGACGCGCCGTCGTGGAGAGCGCCCTCGCACGGGGCTGGGACACCACGGTGTTCAACCGGGGACGGCACGCCCCGCCCCCGGGCGTCACCGCACTGCGGGGAGACCGCACCGAGCCCGGCGGGCTCGACGCGCTCAGGTCCCCCGAGAGCGGCGAGTGGGACGTGGTGGTGGACACCTGGTCGCTGGCGCCCCGGGCGGTACGGGACACGGCGCGGCTGCTGGCGGGGCGGGCCGGACGGTATGTGTATGTGTCGAGCTGTTCGGTCTATGCCTGGCCGATGGCCGCCGGGACCGACGAGACGGGCCCGGTGGTCGAGGGGTCGCCGGACGACGAGGACGTCCCGTACGCGGAGACCAAGCGCGGCGGTGAGCTGGCCGCGATCGACGCGTTCGGCGACGAGGGATCGCTGCTGCTGCGGGCGGGCCTGATCATCGGGCCGTGGGAGAACATCGGGCGGCTGCCGTGGTGGCTGGGCAGGATCGCGCGCGGCGGGCCGGTACTGGCTCCGGGGCCCCGGGACAGTCCGATCCAGTACATCGATGTGCGTGACCTCGCCGACTGGGCGCTGTCGGCGGCCGAGGCCGGTCTCGGGGGCGCGTACAACATGGTGAGCGAGCCGGGGCATACGACGATGGAGGAGCTGCTGACGGCCTGCCTCCGGGTCACCGGATCGGCCGCCGAGCTGCGCTGGACCCCGCCGGACGTGATCATGGCCGCGGGGGTCGAGCCGTGGACCGAACTCCCGGTCTGGGTCCCGCCGGTCGAGGCGGCCGAGCTGCACAACGGGGTGTACCGGCTGGACGTCGCCAAGGCCATGGGCGCGGGACTGCGCTGCCGGCCGATCGGCGAGACCGTCGCCGACACCTGGTCCTGGCTCCAGTCGATCGGCGGCACCCCGCCTCCGCGCCCGAACCGCCCCGGCCGCTCGAAGGCGCCGGGCCTGTCCCCGGAGGTCGAGGCGAAGCTCCTCGCGTTGTAACGCCTCCCCGCCCGCCGGCGGTGGGCCCGGCCCGGGAGGACCACCCATCGGGCCCTGGAGGTGGGGGGGCGTAACCCTTCGGGCCGGGGAGGTGGAGGCGGAACCCCTCGGGCCCCGGAGGGTGGAGGCGGAACCCCTCGGGCCCCGGAAGTGGAGGCGGAACCCCTCCCCCGGTAGCGCCCGCTCCTGCCCGCCGGCGCCGGGCCCGTCCCCTCATCCGGCGCCGGGCCGCGCGGCCCGTGGTGGTGCCAGCTACACCCCCGGTCCGGTGGCGGGGCCCAGTGCCCCCGCCGGACACCCGGGACACACTGGGGGCCGGGCGGAACACCGCCGCGGGGAACGCCGAGGGGAATGCCATGAAAGCGACAGCGACGAGGACAGGTGCCACCTTGGTGGCCGGTGCCCAGGGACTCGCCCTGGCGCTGCTGGCGCTGGTCGGATCGATCACACTCTTCGTCCTGGCGGTGGTCTCCATCGCCCTGATCCCGATCGGTGTGGGCGTCTTCACCACCCCGGCCCTGCTGCTGCTGGTGCGGACGCACGCCCATCAGCGCCGGCTGCTGGCCGCCCAGTGGTCCGGTATCCGGATTCCCGCCGCGCACCGCCCCTTTCCGCCCGATCTGCGCACCGGCATCACCGGGCAGGTCGAGCGCTGCGCCCTGCTGCTGAAGGACCCGGCGACCTGGCGGGATCTGCAGTGGCTGCTGGTGGACATGACGGCAGGGGCGGTCGTCGCGCTCCTCACGCCGACGCTGCTGGCCCACGGTCTGTTCGGCGTGCTCCTCGTCATGGGCCTGTGGGCCCCGATCGTGGCGGTCGACGACCCGTTCTGGTATCTCTTCGTCCCGGTCGGCGGCTGGGGTACGGCCGGGGCCGCCGCGCTGGTCGGCACGGTCCTCATCGCCATCGCGGCCACGACAGGCCCCCTGCTCGTACGCACCCACTTCCGGCTCGCCTCATCGGTGCTCGTGCCCACCCGGCAGGAGGAGCTGGAGCAGCGCATCGACCGGCTCACCGAGACCCGGCACGACGCCCTGGACACCTCGGCGGCCGAGCTGCGCCGCATCGAGCGGGATCTGCACGACGGCGCGCAGGCCCGGCTGGTCGCCATGGGGATGAACCTCGGCACCATCGAGGCACTGATCGAGAAGGACCCGGCGCGGGCGAAGGAGCTGCTCTCCAAGGCCCGGGAGTCCTCCGCCGAGGCACTGACCGAGCTGCGCGATCTGGTCCGGGGCATCCATCCGCCCGTGCTGGCGGAGCGCGGGCTCGGCGACGCGGTCAAGGCGCTCGCCCTGCGGCTGCCGGTGCCCGCCGAGGTGGATGTGGAACTGCGGGGCCGCGCGGACGCCCCGGTGGAGTCGGCGGCGTACTTCGCGGTCAGCGAGACGCTCACCAACGCGGTCAAGCACGCGGGCGCGAACCGGATCTGGGTGGACATCAGCTACACCGGCGGCGCGCTGCGGATCTCGGTCACGGACAACGGCGGTGGCGGCGCGTCGATCGGTTCCGGGTCCGGGCTGAGCGGGGTCGAACGCCGGCTCGGTACATTCGACGGCGTCCTGGCCGTCAGCTCTCCCGTCGGCGGCCCCACCATGGTCACCATGGAGATCCCTTGCGAGTTGTTCTAGCCGAAGACCTGTTTCTGCTGCGGGACGGTCTGGTGCGCCTGCTGGAGGCGTACGACTTCGAGATCCTGGCCGCCGTCGAGAGCGGGCCCGAGCTGAGCAGCGCGCTGGCGGATCTTGAGCCGGATGTCGCCGTGGTCGACGTCCGGCTGCCGCCGTCCCACACGGACGAGGGCCTCCAGTGCGCACTCGCCGCGCGCCGGGCCCGCCCGGGGCTGCCGGTGCTGGTGCTCTCGCAGCATGTGGAGCAGTTGTACGCGCGGGAGCTGCTCGCCGACGGCGCCGGCGGGGTCGGCTATCTGCTCAAGGACCGGGTCTTCGACGCGGACCAGTTCGTCGACGCCGTACGGCGGGTGGCGAACGGCGGGACGGCGATGGATCCGCAGGTGATCTCCCAGCTGCTGTCCCGGCGCTCGCAGGACCGGCCGATGGGCCGGCTGACCCCGCGCGAGGTGGAGGTCATGGAGCTGATGGCGCAGGGCAGGTCCAACGCCGCGATCGCCGCCCAGTTGGTGGTGACCGAGCGCGCGGTGGCCAAGCACACGTCGAACATCTTCGCGAAGCTGGGACTGCCGGTGTCGGACGACGACAACCGGCGGGTGCTGGCGGTGCTGGCGTATCTGGACCACGGCTGAACCGCGTCCACCCCTGTGGACCGACCCGGGCGCGGCCCGCGCTCGGACACGCTCCCGGGTCCGGACCCGGGTCGGGACCGGTCCGTATCTCCGTATCCTCGTATCCCTGCATCTCCGCATCTCCGCATCTCCGCCGCAAAGAGGTGCATAACTGGACATGACGAACCGGGCGTCCGCATTCGCTCGGTCTCACCTGGTTTGCCGATGGAGTTTTCTACGAATTCCCGCCCGGGCTGAACACTCGCCCCAGCCCGGTCCGTATGGAACGGCGCGCTTCTCCCTCTGCCGGGACCGCATGATTCAACCCAATCCCCCGGCAACGAAGCAGAGGAGTTCCATGGGACGCACATCAAGGAAACGTTCGACTCTGGCGAACAAGGCGATCGTGGCCTCGCTCGCACTGATCATGGGCGGGGGTGGGCTCGTAGCGGTCAATGTGTACGCATCCGCGAGCGAGGACCAGCCAGGACCCGGGACTCAGTGGACCGGGAATGCCGGACGGCAGATATCCACCATCGACTGCCCGGAGGTCGCCGACGCGCTTCCTCCCGAGATGCCAGGTGAGGCGCGTGGAGAGGTCGACCGTGCATTGGCGGCGATCGACAGCCAGATCACCGACGCGTACAAGCTGTTCGCCGATCAGAAGGACCGGGTCCAGCGCGATCCCGAATACGGCGAGAGCGCCGTTCTCGCGCCGCTGAGAGACAAGCGGCAGCAGAGCATCGAGCAGATCGCCGCGGCCATCGGCAGAATCGCCGAACGGCCGCAGGGCATGGAGAAACTGGCCGGCTGCACTCTGCGCGCCGATGACACCAACAGCGTCAAGGACGACGACAACGGCCAGAACGGCGGCCAGAGCGACGGTCAGAACGGTGGCGAGAACGAAGGCCAGGGGAACCAGGACCAGAACGGGAACAGGAACGGCGAGAACAACCAGAACGGCCAAGGCGGCCAAGACGGCCAGGGCCAGAACGGCGGCAACGCGGACGGCGGTCAAGGCGGCGGTGACGCCAACGGCGGACAAGGCGACGGCGGACAAGGCGACGGCGGACAGGGGAACGGCCAGGGCGGCGGCCAGGCGGGCAACGGCCCCGAGGCGTCCGACTTCGTCGACATCCGCTCCGTCCGGCCGAATGTGAAGACCCCGCGCCAGGGCCGCGGAGCCTCCCGCGGCACCTTCGCCACCAGTTGCGGTGTGAACGCCAACGGTCTGTTCAACCCCGACAATGTGATCGTGGCGCCCGGGGTCTCCAACGGCGCCCACCATATGCACGACTACGTCGGCAACCAGGCCAATGACGCCTTCGCCAGCGACGACGACCTCCGCCGGGGCCGCACCACCTGCCGCAACCGAGGCGACCGGTCCTCCTACTTCTGGCCCGTGCTGCGCCTCCAGAACGGTGCCGACGAAAGCGACGCCAACGACGACGGCGGCGGCAAGGACCAGAATGTCGGCGAGATCCAGACCCCGGCCCAGGTCACGATGAACTTCGTCGGCAGCCCGGCCGGCAAGGTGACCGCCATGCCGCGCCTGCTGCGCATCATCACGGGCGACGCCAAGGCGTTCGTCAACGGCCCCGGCAACGCCAACGCCTCCTGGAGCTGCACCGGATTCGAGAACCGGCAGCTCAAGGACAAGTACCCGATCTGTCCGCAGGGCAGCCAGGTCGTCCGTACCTTCAAGTTCCAGAGCTGCTGGGACGGCCGGAACACCGACAGCGCCAACCACCGCACCCATGTGGCCTTCGCGGACCGGAACGGCCGCTGTGCCAGGGGGTTCAAGGCGATCCCGCAGCTCGTCCAGCGGATCGTGTACGACGTGCCCCCGGGGCCCGGCTTCGCGGTGGACTCCTTCCCGGAGCAGCTGCACAAGCCCGTCACGGACCACGGTGACTTCATCAATGTCTTCGACCGGAAGCTGATGAACCGGATGGTCGGCTGTATCAACAACGGCCAGAAGTGCAGGTGATCCGGACCGGCCGGACCTGACCCCTGACCGGGCCGGGTCCGGCCGTTCGGCTGTGCCGGAACGCCCCGTATACGCCCCCGTACCCGCGCGGTCAGCTCCCGTGGCCCTCGTGCCCCTCGCTCCCACCGCTGTCGCCACTGCCCCCGCCGTCACCGCTGCCCCCGCCGTCCCCCGAGTGGTGCTGTGAGCCGGTCTCCACCGAGCCCCCGAGCCGGCCGCGCAGCGCGGCGACGACCTTCTCGTCGCCGACCGCGACCCAGCGGCGGCCCACCAGATAGCTGCCGCCGTAGTCGTTGGCCTCATTGATCCATTCGCGCTGGCCACGGTCGGAGGCGAAGGTGGTCAGCACATATTTTCCGTCGCCGGTGGCGCAGTTCGCCTGGCGCAGTTCCTGCGCGTCCGTCTGGATGTTCGGCTCGCACTGCGCGCGCTCGGCGAGCTGCTCCAGGGTGCCCGTGGCGGTCTCGGGTGCCTGGGCACCGGTCCCGGGGGCCTGGTCACCGTCGCCGCCACGCCCATCGCCGTCACCGCCCGAGGAACACGCGGCGGCCAGCGCGAGCGTCACAACTACCAGTGCGGCACGGCCCGTACGGCCCGCGCCCGTCCTTGTCCTGGTCCGCATCCGGCCATCGTGCCTCGTTCGCGCCCTTCCGCGAGGCCGAACGCCGAGTAACCTGCGCCACGCACGCACCGGCTGTGACGTGGGTAACACGGAGGCGCTGATGTTCGAGCTGTCGAGACGTACGGTACTGGGTACCGCGGGAGCGGTCGGGGTGGGGACGGCCCTCGGGGGGCACGCCCCCGCCGCCACCGCCACAACCGCCCAAGCCCCCCTGGTGGCCGGCACCGGCCCGGCCGGCGCCGCGCTGCGGCGGCTGCTGCCGGGCCACGCCGGCCAGTTCCGGCTGCGGATGCTGGACGGCGGGCCCGACCGGTTCAAGGTCACCGGCACCACCGGCCGGATCGAGGTCGCGGGCACCACGCCCGCCGTGATCCTCACCGGGGTGCACTGGTATCTGAAGTATGTCTGCCGGGCGCATATCTCCTGGTCGGGCAGCCAGCTCGACCTCCCGGCGAAACTGCCCGCCCCGCGCCGGGCGCTGGAGCGGTCGGCGACCGTACCGCACCGGTTCGCGTACAACGACACCCACGACGGCTACACCGCCCCGTACGCCGACTGGGCCCGCTGGGAGCGGCTGCTCGACGTCCTCGCGCTCCACGGCTGCAACGAGGTCCTGGTGACCCCCGGTCAGGAGGCCGTCTACCACCGGCTGCTGATGGACTTCGGCTACTCGGACACGGAGTCCCGCACCTGGCTGCCCGCGCCGTCGCACCAGCCGTGGTGGCTGCTCCAGAACATGAGCGAGTACGGCGGTCCCGTCTCCCCCGCCCTGCTCCGGACCCGCACCGAGCTGGGGCAGAGGATCGTCGGGCGGATGCGGGAGCTGGGGATGCACCCGGTGCTGCCCGGCTACTTCGGTACGGTCCCGGACGGCTTCACCACCCGCAACCCGGGCTCCCGGGTCATCCCCCAGGGCACCTGGAACGGGCTGCGCAGGCCCGACTGGCTCGACCCCCGTACCCCGGTCTTCCCCGAGGTCGCCGCCGCCTTCTACCGGCATCAGCGGGAACTCTTCGGCACGGCCGGCTTCTTCAAGATGGATCTGCTGCACGAGGGCGGCACCGCCGGGGACGTCCCCGTCGCCGACGCGGCCCGCGCGGTGGAGACCTCGCTGCGGACCGCCGCCCCCGATGCCACCTGGGTGATCCTCGGCTGGCAGTCCAATCCCCGCCCGGCGCTGCTGGACGCCATCGACACCAGCCGGGTGCTGATCGTCGACGGACTCTCCGATCTGGACACCGTCACCGACCGCGACACCGAGTGGGGCGGCGCCCCGTACGCCTTCGGCACCATCCCGAACTTCGGCGGGCGTACGACGATGGGCGCGAACACCGACCGGTGGACCGCGAAGTTCACCGCCTGGCGCGACCGGCCAGGCAGCGCGCTGGTGGGCACCGCGTATATGCCGGAGGCCGCCGAGCGCGACCCGGCGGCCCTGGAGCTGTTCAGCGAACTGGCGTGGCGGAAGGAGCGGATCGACCGGGACGCCTGGTTCACCGAGTACGCCACGATCCGCTACGGCGGCGAGGACGAGGACGCCCGCGACGCCTTCGCCGCGCTCGCCGCGACCGCGTACAAGCTGACCAGCACCGACGGGCGGCCGTACGACTCGCTGTTCCTGCGCCGGCCGAGCCTCACCTCGTCCATCGGCACGGCCTTCGATCCGGCCGCCTTCGACCGGGCGCTGGCGGCGCTGCTGGAGGTGGACGAGTCGCTGCGCGACTCCGACGCCTACCGGCACGATCTGACCGATGTGGCCCGGCAGGCCCTGGCGAACCGTTCGCGCACCCTCCAGCTCCCGCTGCGGGCGGCGTACGCCACCAAGGACGTAGCCGCCTTCCGCGCCCTGTCGGCGCTGTGGCTGAAGCTGATGCGGCTGAGCGACACGATGGCCGGGTGCCACCGGGCGTTTCTGCTCGGGCCCTGGCTGGAGGACGCCAAACGGCTGGCGACCAGTCCGGAGGAGGCGGTGGAACTGGAGCGCACCGCCCGGGTGATGCTCACCACCTGGGGCGACCGGGTGGTGGCGGGGCAGCTCAGCAACTACGCCAACCGCGACTGGCACGGACTGATCGGCGATGTCCATGTGCCGCAGTGGGAGACCTATCTGAACGAGGTCGCCACCGCGCTGGCGGAGGGCCGGGCGCCCAAGTCCATCGACTGGTATCCGGGCGAGGAGGCGTGGACCAGAGACCGGCGGGCCTATCCGGTGAAGCCGACCGGGGACGCCCATCGCACGGCCCGCCGGGTGCACGACACCCTGGCCACCGCGCCCTACCAGGGCTACGCGACGGTCTCCCTCGATCCGCCCGCCTTCACCCCCGGCGGCTCGGGCACCCTGACCGCCGCGTTCCGCAACCTCAACGGGCTGCGGGCCACCGGCCGGGTCGACTTCGCGCTCACCGCGACCGGTCTGTCGCCCCGGCCCGAGGGCGCGACCTCGCTCGACCGGGTCGGCCCGGGGTCGACCGGCGCGGTCTCCTGGCGGGTCACCGCCCCCGCCGAACCGCTCACCGAGCCCCTCAAACCCCTGCCGTACGCCCTGTCGACGCAGTACGGCCCGAGCGGTCAGGACCGGGTCTCGGTCACCCAGCGGAGCGCCGTGCACATCGCCGCGCCGCTCGATCCCGCGTGGCGCACCTTCACCAGCAACGCGGCGGTCTTCGGCCAGCTCGGCGACCGCTTCGCCGTCAACGGCGCGGGCAACGACCTGTGGCGCGGTACCACCCACTTCGGCACGGCCTACCGCGAGGGCGCGATGAGGCCGGGCACGACGGTCGTCCTGCGGGTCGACTCCCAGGACAACACGGGCTCGTGGGCGCGCGCGGGCATCGTCGTACGCAACAGCCTCGCCACCCAGGGGTCGGCGGGCTTTGTGAACCTGGCCGTCACCCCCGGGCAGGGCGTCGCCCTGTCCTACGACTCGAACGGCGACGGCACCCTGGACACCTACCGCCGGGTGACCGGCGTACGGGCGCCCGTACTGCTCCGGCTGGTCCGTGGCCAGGGCGCTTCCTTCACCGGATCGTTCTCCCTCGACGGCGGCACCACCTGGCGGACCGTGGGCACGGTAACGGCCCCCGGGTCCGCCGCGATCCAGGACGCCGGTCTCTTCATGACCGCCATAAACGGTGGCAGCGGCGCCCGTGGCACCGTCCACTTCAGCGCCTGGTCCCTGGTGTAATCAGAACCCGACCTATAGAACAAGTGAGCGCACCCCAGTCGGTAGGCTGTTCATATGACGACCGGGGTGCGCCGCAGGATGGGCGTGGAGGAGCGCAGACAGCAGCTGATCGGTGTGGCGCTGGAGCTGTTCAGCGCCCGCTCCCCCGACGAGGTCTCCATCGACGAGATCGCCTCGGCCGCCGGCATCTCCCGGCCGCTCGTCTACCACTACTTCCCCGGCAAGCAGAGTCTGTACGAGGCGGCTCTGCGGCGGGCGGCCGATGAGCTGGCCGGGCGGTTCACCGAGCCCCGCGAAGGCCCGCTCGGGGCGCGGCTGCTGCGGGTCATGGGCCGCTTCTTCGACTTCGTGGACGAGCACGGGCCCGGATTCTCCGCGCTGATGCGCGGCGGCCCGGCGGTGGGCTCCACCACGACGAACGCGATGATCGACGACGTCCGGCAGGCCGCGTACGAACAGATCATGTCGCACCTGGAGATCGAGACGCCCCCCGCGCGGCTCACGCTGGTGGTGCGCTCCTGGGTGTCGCTCGCCGAGTCGACCGCGCTGCTGTGGCTGGACGGGCGGCAGATCCCCCGCGCCGAGCTGGAGTTGCAGCTCGTGCACGACTTCGCGGCGCTGTGCGCGGTGAGTGCGGCGTACGACGACGAGATGGCGGCGGTCGTCCTCGGGCTGCTGGACGGCGAGCCGGCCGAGGGGCCGTTCGGTGAGCTGCTGGGCCGGCTGCTGGCGATCGCCCCCACCGCGCCGGCCCAGGTCCCCGCCCCGCGCACGGCGTAGCGGCGAGCCGCCCCGGGCGGACGCCCGGGCGGGCGGCTCATGGCCCGGAGCGCGCCGGTCCCGCACCCGGGCCCCGGGGACACGGGGAGGTCACAACCGGGCGATCTCTCCGTCTTCTTTGCGCAAGGTCTTCTCACCACGAGTCGCCGGGCTGTTAGCTTCGCGCCGCGACGGCCCGGGGCGGACGGCCGCCGCGACCGGACCGGGCGCTTCGTGTCCGTATCCGCGCGGCGTGCGTTGACCGGAAGGTAGGGGGGAATCATCCCCATACATAACAGCACGACCCGTATTTGATGACTTACAGGGGCGCATACATGACCCAGCAGCTCGCTTCCACCCTCCGCGACCAGCCCCCCGCACCCGCGGCCGGCTGGTGGCGGGACGCCGTCATCTACCAGGTGTATCTGCGCTCGTTCGCCGACAGCGACGGGGACGGCATCGGCGATCTGCGGGGCGCCCGCGCGCGGCTGCCGTATCTCGCGGGGCTGGGCGTCGACGCCGTATGGCTCACCCCGTTCTATGCCTCGCCGCAGGCCGACGGCGGCTATGACGTCGCCGACTACCGGACGGTGGACCCGCTGTTCGGGGACCTGTCCGACGCGGACGATCTCATCCGGGAGGCGCACCGGCTGGGCCTGCGGGTCATCGTCGACATCGTGCCGAACCACACATCCGACCAGCACGCCTGGTTCCGGGCCGCGCTCGCGGGCGGCCCCGGCGCCCCCGAGCGGGAGCTGTACCACTTCCGTCCCGGCCGGGGCCCCGGCGGTGAACTGCCGCCCAACGACTGGGAGTCGGTCTTCGGCGGCCCGGCCTGGACGCGCACCGAAGCGGGCGACTGGTATCTGCATCTGTTCGCGCCCGAGCAGCCTGATCTCAACTGGGAACAGCCCCGGGTGCACGAGGAGTTCGAGTCGATCCTGCGGTTCTGGCTGGACCTGGGCGTCGACGGATTCCGGGTCGATGTCGCGCACGGCATGGTCAAGGCGGGGGGCATGCCGGACATCGGGATGCGCGAGCAGGCCAAGATGATCGGCGCCCAGGTGCTGCCGTTCTTCGACCAGGACGGAGTGCACGAGATCCACCGCTCCTGGCGCCGGCTGCTCGACAGCTACGAGGGCGAGCGCATCGGCGTCGCCGAGGCGTGGGCGCCCTCCCCCGAGCGGCTGGCGCTGTACGTACGGCCCGACGAACTGCACCAGGCGTTCAACTTCCAGTTCCTGACCTGCGCCTGGGACGCGGCGGCGATGCGGAAGGTGATCGACACATCACTGGCCGCGACGGCCTCGGTGGGCGCTCCCACCACCTGGGTGCTCTCCAACCACGATGTCGTACGCCACACCACCCGCTACGGCGGCGGGGCGCGGGGCCTGCGCCGGGCCAGGGCGGCGGCGCTGCTCACCCTCGCGCTGCCCGGCTCCGCGTATGTCTACCAGGGCGAGGAGCTGGGACTCGAAGAGGTCCGGGACCTCCCCGACGCGCTCCGGCAGGACCCGGCGTTCTTCCGGGGGGACGGCCAGGACGGGCTGCGGGACGGCTGCCGGGTGCCGCTGCCCTGGTCGGGCGCCGCCGCACCGTTCGGATTCGGCCCGCGGGCGAGCTGGCTGCCGCAGCCCGCGTCCTGGCGCGAGCTGTCGGTCGAGGCGCAGAGCGGCGACGAACGGTCCACGCTGGAGCTGTACCGCTCGGCGATCGCCCTGCGCCGGGAGCTGCCGGGGCTCGGCGACGGCCCCATGGAGTGGCTGCCGGGTCCGGACGGACTGCTGGTCTTCAGCCGTCCGGGGCTGGTCTGCGCCCTGAACACCCTGGCCACGGATGTGGAACTGCCCGCGCCGGGGCGTCCACTGGTGTCGTCGGCAGCGCTGGAGTCCGGCGGCGGGACGGTGCGTATTCCGGGCGAGACCTGCGTCTGGTGGGCCCTGTGACCCGTACGGACCCCGCCGGATCCCTGACTCAGAAGCCGGGGAGGGGTCCTCCGTAGGATGGAGCGGGTGCGCCGGGAACGGGACCGAGGGATGATCGGTGGGTGGGTGCGCATCTGGCAGACTCTTGTCCCATGGGTGAAGCGACCGCGAAGACTTTGACAGGCCGGACGGCCACCCCGTCACCCATGGCGGACGAGGCGGCAGGCGCACCGCGTTCCCGCGCCGCCCGGTTCCGGGAGCTGCGCTCGCCGCGCCGCCCCCGGATCTGGTTCGAGGTCCTGCTGATCGCGGTCAGTTACTGGACGTACTCACTGATCCGCAACGCGGTACCGGAGCAGAAGGCCCAGGCCGTGCGGAACGCGGACTGGCTCTGGGACGTCGAGCAGGCCATGGGCCTGGCGTTCGAGCACTCGGTCAATCACGCCGTGAATTCGGTGACATGGCTGATCGTGTCCATGAACTACTACTACGCGACGCTGCACTTCATCGTGACGATCGGCGTCCTGGTGTGGCTGTACCGATGGCATCCGGGCCGGTACGCGGCGGCGCGGCTCGCCCTGTTCGCCACCACCGCCGTGGCACTGGTCGGTTACTACCTGTATCCGCTCGCACCGCCCCGGCTGATGCACGACCTGAGGTTCATCGACACCGTCATGGTCCATGAGACCTGGGGTTCGATGGCGTCGGGCGATCTGAAGAACATGTCGAACCAGTACGCGGCGATGCCGTCGATGCACATCGGCTGGTCGCTGTGGTGCGGGCTGATCATCTTCGTCGTGGCGTCGGCGCCGTGGGCGAAGATTCTGGGACTGCTGTACCCGGTGGCGACGCTGGTCGTCATCGTCGCCACGGCGAACCACTTCTGGCTGGACGCGGTGGGCGGGATCATCTGCCTGGCCTTCGGCTTCACGCTCTCCTACCTCTGGTACCGGGCCCTGCCGCACCGGCTGCCGCGTCTGCCGGGTTCGATGCGGAAGCGGCCGGGCGGGTCGGACACCTCGGGCCCGCCGCCTTCGGCGGACCAGACAGACCAGGCGGACCAGCCGGACCGTTCAGCCGAATCCGGCCGCCCCGCCGAACCGGAGAAGCCGCGCCCGGCGCGCGTCTGAACGGGCCCCGGGCCCCCGTCCCCGGGCGCACCCGCCCGTCCATCCGTGCGCCGCCGCGCCACCGTCTTCTCCGTCAGCCGTGTATCCCCTGAGCGGGGAGCCGGTGTTCCCGGATCACACCGAGATCGAGCGTGGTTTCCGCCAGCACATACGGGCGGACCGCCGCCGTCTCCTCCCCGCGCAGCGGCAGCAGGCTCTCGGCGGCGTACGGCGAGGGCGGGCCGGACCAGCGGTGTTCCCGCGCGGGCCGTGGATGCCAGGTGGCCACCGGCCCGGGGAGGGATACGTCGCGTTGGCGTCGCACTCGACGGCGTCCCCCGGGGTGGCGTCGCTTTCGCTGACGTCCCTCAGGGTGGCGTCCTTCCGGAGGGCGTCCTTCAGGGCGGGCTCCTTCCGGAGGGGACAGCAGGTTCAGCGCCCAGAGCAGGACGCGGCAGACGGCATGGCGCATGACAGGGTGCTTTCGTCGCGTGGGCGGGCGCTTATGACGTGCCACGGAGGTGTGCGTCGATTTCGGCCCTGAGTCGGTCGTACTCGGGGCTGGCGAGGATCGCGTCGTACTCCGGGTCACAGAAAGCGAAACTGTGTCCGCCGGGATGCTCGCTGAATAGCGTGCACGCGTCATTCTCGCCGTCCGGCTTTCCGTTGTCGGCGGGGCAGTCCGGCAGTACGGCTACGCATTCCGGTTCGCACCCGCTCTCCCACCGCACCCAGACCTCACCCCGGCCGGCGTCCTTCAATTCGTGTACCAGATCGAAATGCGGCCCGTCCGCATGCTCTTCCATCGCACACCGCAACCCGGTCACCACTTCCAGCGGATGCGGCCGTTCCCCGGGCGCGATTTCCAGCACCAGCGCCAGCAGCCGAAGAGGAAGGGTCGCGGTCACCGCACAGACCCGCCGGACCTCCCCGTTCACCACGGTCGTCATCTCACAGCCCCCAGCGGCTCTGCGCGTTGACCTCGGCGACGGCGGCGCTCATCGCGTCGGACTGCGCGGCCGGACTCAGGTTCTCCGGAATGGCCTCCCATTCCGTACCGCCTTTCAGCGACCAGAGCAGGATCAGCCCTCCCCTGGCACCCACGACCCGCCCCACGCACATTCTGGCCGCGTCCCTGACAACATCGCCGATCGTCGGCTCAAACGATGTTCCCCTTGTCATGACTTTCCGCGCCTTTCTCTGGGCAGTTCACTCTGTGTGGCCCTAGAGTTGCGCTGTGCGCTTCGGCGCAACAGGTGGGACGCCATGACACGACGAGAGTCATGAAAGGCGGTGCACGCATGACCGCAGAGACCGATGGACCGGACCCCGCGACCTCACTACTCGCCTTCTTCGGCTGCGAGTTACTCCGAATTCGAACAGCCGCCGGTCTTTCGCAGGAAAAGCTGGCGAAGAAGGCCCATACGACCCAGTCGATGCTCAGCAAGATCGAGGCGGCGCGGCGGGTGCCGTCGAAGGACCTGGCGGAGGATCTGGACCGAGCGCTGGGGACGGACGGGCACTTTGGGAGGCTGTACCCGCTGGTCATCCACCATGCGTATGCATCGTGGTTCCTGCCGTTCGTTCAACTGGAGCGGGACGCCACATCAATCCGGTCCTTTCAGGGCCAGGTCATCCATGGTCTGTTGCAGACGGAGGAATACGCCCGCGCCATGCTCAGTGCCGTGCGGGCGGACAACCTTGACGACCTGATCGCCGCCCGGATGACTCGTCAGAGTCTCTTTGAGCGGGAGGTTCCGCCCCGCCTGTGGTTCATCGTGGACGAACAGGCTCTGCTCAGGCCCATCGGCGGAGCGAAAGTGATGCGGGCGCAGCTTGAGCGCCTACTTCAGGCAGGCGAGAAACCCCGCACGGTGATCCAGGTGATCCCACGGAGCGTCCCCGCCCACGCTGGCCTTGCGGGGCCCTTTACGGTGATGAGCTTCGACGAAGGCCCAGATGTCCTCTACGCGGACAACTTCTCACAAGGCAGCATTGTGCTTGATACGGCGGAGGTGAGGGCCGCCTGCCATGCCTATGATCTGCTCAGGGCCGTAGCCCTGTCGCCCGAGGAGTCGGCCGAGCTGATCGGCGTACACCTGGAAGGACTGAAGCAATGATCCGCGCAAGCGAGCTGCCCGTCATATGGCACAAGAGCAGTTACAGCAGCACCAACGGCGGCAACTGTGTCGAGGTGGGCGCGAGCACACTTCCTGTCACCTGGCGCAAGAGCACCCACAGCAGCACCAACGGCGGGGAGTGCCTTGAGGTCGGCGAAGGCATCGCCCACGTCGTCCCCGTCCGCGACAGCAAGAACCCCCACGGTCCGGCCCTGATGTTCGAGTCAGCCGTGTTCACGTCGTTCGTATCCGCTGTCCGGCGAGGGCGGTTCGGGAACGTCTGAGGCCCCGGCCCGCGTGGCGGCCCGACTGCTCAGGCCGCCCGCTGGGCCGAGGTGACCTTCGCGGCGAAGGCGTCGAGGTTGGTCACGGTGCGGGTGATCCGTTCCTCAAGGGTGAGGCTCTCCTCGTACTGGTTGGTCCGGAGCTGGGGCTGGCGCTTGCCCCGGACATAGAGCGAGCAGGCGAGATCGGCGCACAGATACGTACCCACGGTGTTGCCGTCCCGGCCTGCCGGTCCCGCGAGCGGGGCGACCAGGAGGGAGACGCCGGAGGAGGCGTGGCCGGTCAGACAGATCCGGCACAGACTGGACTTGACCGCGCTGGTGTTGCCCGCGCCGGGAACACGCAGGGTGATGCCGATCGGGCCGGTCTCACGGGGGATGACGATATGTGCCCGCAGCCGGGCCCCGGGGTCGATCCAGCCGAGGAAATCCAGGTCCTGCCAGGGCGTTTCGGCGAAGTCGAGGGGGAGCCGCATACGGCTCGCCTCGCCCTTCGAGCAGTTCACGAAGCACGAGCGGATCTGTTTCTCGGTGAGCGGGTCCACGGGACGGACCGTACACAGCCCAGGTGGCACAGTCATCCCGTTTTGGGTGCGTCACCGTCCGCACACCCCGGGCCAGCCCCGCCCCACCGGTCAGCGCAGCGCCGCGAGGACCCTGGCGCGCAGGATCTCGTTCTCCAGGCTGTCTGCGGGTAGCCAGGCCGCAGCGGTCACCTCCTCGGTTTGCAACTCGCCGACGTCGGCGGAGGTGCGGAAGAGGAACCTGAAGTCGAAGTGCCGGTGGTCCGGCTCACCCTTGGCGGGGTTGGCGGGAATGGGGTGGGCGTCAATGTGCACGGGACGGCGTCCGGCCGGAATGACGGCCAAGGCGGGGATACCGGTCTCCTCCGTCAGCTCACGCCGTGCGGCGGCGAGGAGGCTCGTGTCCTCCGGCTCAAGGTGACCGCCCGGCAGGAGCCAGCGGTTCAACGCGAGGTGCCTGATGTGGAGCACACGCCCCGTGGAGTCGGCGAGAATCGCTCCGGCGGTGGCATGGCCCCGGAACTCCTCGCGGCTGGCGAGATCGGCGCCGGCTTCGAGGAGGGCCGGGATGACCGCGAGCCGCTCCTTGTCGTCTGGATGCGCATCGAGGTAGCCGTCGAGCGTCTCGCGGATCTGGTCGGGGGTGATGGGCACGGGCAGGTCTCCTCACCGGTTGAAGTAGTCGAGCCAGGTCCCGGCGATGGCGGCGCGGTCGGTCGGGTTGACCTCGTGCATTCCGGGGGCGAGGCTGCCGCGTGCGAGTGCGGCGGACGCGGCGAGTGTCTCGGCCTGCACAAGGAAGATGAAAGGGCCCACGCTGGCGCCGTGCAGGAAGTTGACGGCGTTGCCGCCATTGAGCAGGTACACGTCCGGTAGCCCACCGAGTTCGAGTTCGTCCTCGCTGCTGGTCACGGTGGCCACGTGCCCACTCAGGAGCAGTGCGTGCTGCTGAAGCTGCCCAGTGGCTTGCCGGTGCTGCGAACCCTGCGCGTCGTGTACAGCGACGGCAACCGTCCCATCGAGGCCACGGTGATGGTCAAGGCAGGCCATCTCTACGAGGTGCAGTACGAGTTCACCTCAGACTGATCGTCGCCGCATGTTCAATTCTGGCCATTGTTGAGATTTTTAGCTGATCACATAGGCAGCTATTGACAGACATAAACATGACCATGAACCGTCTGGGGTGTTTGCGCCTGACATCTATCTCTGGGAGGACATCGTGAAGTTCCGCAAGTCCGCCGCCCGCGCCACCGTCGTCGGCATCGCCACCCTGGCCGCGTTCGGCGCCGGAATGTCCACCGCGTCGGCCGGCACCACCCAGTCCATCCGTACGGAGCGCGCCGGGGCGTACTTCTACGACTGGGGCGACCAGCTCCGGGTGTCCGACTACAAGAAGGACGGTCTCGGTGCCCGGGCCTATCTGACGTGGGGCAGCAACAAGGCTTCGGTCCACGCCAACGGGGGGGTGAACGACTCCGCCGAGAAGGACCTCAACCTCAAGGAGGGCACGACGGTATGGCTCACGCTCTGCTACACGGACAAAGGCGAGGACGTGCAGTGCAGCGCGCCGCAGAAGGGCGTCGCCTGAGCGCCGCCCCTCGGCCCCGCGCCGGATCATCGGGCTGAAGGCCGGGCCACGGGCTCACGCGCCGTAGAAAAGCGTCTCCATCACCGCGCGGGCGCGGCGGGTGGTGCGGCGGTAGTCGTCCAGCATGTCGCCGACGTGGCCGGGGCCGTAGCCCAGGTAGCGCCCCACGGCCGCCAGCTCGCGCCCGTCGGACGGGAAGGTGTCACCGGCCCGGCCCCGTACCAGCATCACGCCGTTGCGGACCCGGCTCGCCAGGACCCACGCCTCGTCCAGTGTCTGGGCGTCCTCGGTGGTGATGAGGCCCGCGCTGTGGGCGGCGGCGAGGGCCTCGCGGGTGCGGGTGGTGCGCAGGCCGGGTTCGGCCCAGCCGTGGCGCATCTGGAGGAGCTGGACGGTCCATTCGACGTCGCTGAGGCCGCCGCGGCCGAGCTTGGTGTGCAGGGTGGGGTCGGCGCCGCGCGGCATCCGCTCGGACTCCATGCGCGCCTTGAGGCGGCGGATCTCGCGTACGGCGTCGTCCCCGAGGCCCTCGGCGGGATAGCGCAGGGGGTCGACCAGGTCGATGAAGCGGGCCCCCAGTTCCGGGTCCCCGGCCATCGGGTGGGCGCGCAGCAGGGCCTGGCTCTCCCAGACGAGGGACCAGCGCCGGTAGTACGCCTCATAGGAGGCGAGGGTGCGGACGACCGGCCCGCTCTTGCCCTCGGGGCGCAGATCGGCGTCGATGAGGAGCGGCGGATCGGCGGTGGGGAGCTGGAGGAGGCGCCGCATCTCGGTGACGACGGTGCTCGCGGCGCGCGCGGCCTCCTGTTCGTCCACCCCGTCGCGCGGCTCGTGGACGAAGAGCACATCCGCGTCGGAGCCGTATCCCAGTTCGTGTCCGCCGAAGCGCCCCATGCCGATGACGGCGAACCGGGTCGGCAGCTCGTCGCCCCAGCGTTCCCGTACGGCGGCCCTGAGGGCCCCGGCGACGGTGGCCGCGTTCAGGTCGGTGACGGCTCGGCCGACCTGGTCGACCAGGGCTCCCGGGTCGGCCTCGGCGGGGCTCTCCTCGGTGCCGTAGGAGCCGATGAGGTCGGCGGCGGTGGTGCGGAACAGCTCCCGGCGGCGTACGCCACGGGCGGCGGCGACCGCGCCCCCGGCGGTGTCGGCGCGGCCGACGGCGGCCAGGATCTCCAGTTCGAGATGGTCGCGGCGGCGGGGCCGGAGACCTTCGGGGTCGCCGAGGATGGCGACCGCCTCGGGCGCGCGCAGCAGCAGATCGGGGGCGAGGCGGCCCGCCGACAGGACCCGGGCCAGATTCTCCGCCGCGGCGCCCTCGTCCCGCAGCAGCCGCAGGTACCAGGGGGTCTTGCCGAGGGCGTCGGAGACCTTGCGGAAGCCCAGCAGTCCGGCGTCGGGGTCGGCCGAGTCGGCGAACCAGCCGAGCAGCACCGGCAGCAGGGTCCGCTGGATCGCGGCCTTGCGGGTGACACCGGAGGCGAGGGCCTCCAGATGGCGCAGCGCGGACGCGGGGTCGGCGTATCCGAGTGCCTCCAGCCGCTCGCGGGCGGCCTGGGTGCTGAGCCGGGTCTCGCCCGAGGTCAGCTGGGCGACGGCGTCCAGCAGCGGCCGGTAGAAGATCTTCTCGTGCAGCCGGCGGACGACTGAGGCGTGCCGGCGCCACTCCCGGTTCAGTTCGGTCACCGGGTCGGTGCGCAGTCCCAGCGAACGGCCGAGCCGCCGCAGATCGGCGTCGTCCTCGGGGACGAGGTGGGTGCGCCGCAGCCGGTAGAGCTGGATGCGGTGTTCCATGGCGCGCAGAAAGCGGTACGCGTCATCGAGCTGCGAGGCGTCGACCCGGCCGACATAGCCGCCCTCGGCGAGCGCCCTGAGGGCTTCCAGGGTGTTGCCGCTGTGCAGGGTGGGGTCGCTGCGGCCGTGCACGAGCTGGAGGAGCTGGACGGCGAACTCGACGTCCCGCAGTCCGCCGGGCCCGAGTTTGAGTTCGCGCTCCACATCGGCGACGGGGATGTTGTCGATGACGCGGCGGCGCATCTTCTGTACGTCGGGGACGAAGTTCTCCCGTTCGGCGGCCTGCCACACCAGGGGGGAGACGGCGTCGATGTACTCCTCGCCGAGCACCAGGTCCCCGGCGACCGCGCGGGCCTTGAGCAGCGCCTGGAACTCCCAGGTCTTCGCCCACCGCTGGTAGTACGCGAGATGGCTGGACAGGGTCCGCACCAGCGGCCCGTTGCGTCCCTCGGGCCGCAGATTGGCGTCCACCGGCCAGATGGTGCCCTCGACGGTGGTCTCGGAGCAGATCCGCATCAGATGGGAGGCGAGCCGGGTGGCGGCCTGGAGCGCCGCGTTCTCCTCCTCGTCACCCGCGGGTTCGGCGACGAAGACGACATCCACGTCGGACACGTAGTTCAGCTCGTGGCCGCCGCACTTGCCGAGCGCGACGACGGTGAGCCGGCAGCGGGCGGCGTCGTCGGGGGCGGCCGTACGGGCGATGGCGAGGGCCGCGCGCAGGGTGGCGGTCGCGAGGTCGGCCAGTTCGGCGGCGGTCTCGGCGACCTCGGTCGTACCGCAGACGTCGCGGGCCGCGATGGAGAGCAGACAGCGCCGGTAGGCGACCCTCAGGGCGACCGGGTCGGCGGCGTCGGCGAGGCAGCGTTCGAACTCCTCGACACCGGGGTGCAGATCCGCCGCCTCGTAGGTGGCGAGCGCCCGCCAGTCGCCGGGGTGCCGGGCGAGATGGTCCCCGAGCGCCTCGGACGCGCCCAGCACCCCGAGGAGGCGGTCGCGCAGGGGCTTGGCGGTGACGAGGGTGTCGAGGAGTTCGCGCCGGTCGACGGTCCCGGTGTCCGGCTGTGCCTCCACCAGGCGTACGAGACCGCGGAGCGCGAGATCGGGGTCGGCGACCGCGCCGAGCGCGTCGAGGAGTACGGGGTCGGTCCGTACGGACGCCATGGCCGGGAGGTCGAGAAGCCGCTCGGCGCCGCCGGGGTCGGTGAAGCCATGCCGCAGCAGCCGAGTGAACGTACTGCCCCTGCGTCCCGGCACAGCTCTCATCCCGCCGTCTCCTCGCCCTGTCCTCGTCCCGACCCCGGACCGGCTCGTGGCGGCCTCGCCCTGCGATCAAGACGTGTGGCACCGAGACTAGCCGCAGGGGCGCGAGGCGGAACCAGGAGATCCGCGCCGGACCGATGAGTCCCGGGAGCGCCCGGGGTCGTCACTGGGACGACCCGAAGGACCTGCCGAGAGGGAACCATTTCATGAGCGACACCATTCCGCGGACCGAGCTGGACGCGCGCTACAGCAAGGAGGAGGCGACGGCGTGGGAGTGGTCCGACGCGGTCGCCAGGCTGACGGCGGCGGAGGTCTTC
Organism: Streptomyces sp. NPDC055078; assembly: GCF_053607985.1. NCBI lineage: Bacteria > Bacillati > Actinomycetota > Actinomycetes > Kitasatosporales > Streptomycetaceae > Streptomyces > Streptomyces sp. NPDC055078. Next base: position 998 of record NZ_JBSGUP010000063.1, on the reverse strand, counting down.
TGGCTGTCGACGGTACGGCCGGACGGACGGCCGCATGTCACCCCGCTGATCGCCGTCTGGCAGGACGGCGCGCTGCACTTCTGCACGGGCGCCGACGAGCGCAAGGCCGTCAATCTCCGGGCCAACCGGGAAGTGGTGCTCACGACGGGCGGCAACGCCCTGAGGGAGGGCCAGGACCTGGTGATCGAGGGTGAGGCGGTACGGGAGGGCGACGACGCGCGGCTGCGGGCGCTGGCCGGCGCGTTCCTCGACAAGTACGGCCCGGAGTGGACCTTCGAGGTCCGTGACGGGATGTTCGTCGGCGACGGCGGACCGGCCCTGGTGTTCCGGGTCGAGCCCCGGACGGCGTTCGGCTTCGCCAAGGCCCCTTACGGCCAGACCCGCTGGCGCTTCCCCCGGCTCCCCGAGCGGTAGTTCACCCGAAAGGAAAAGGAAGCTCGCGATGGAACTGACGCTTGAGATCATCACCATTCCGGCCACCGACCTGGACCGTTCGAAGAAGTTCTACGAGGAGGGCTGCGGCTTCAAGGTCGATCTGGACCAGGAGGTGGCTCCCGGAATCCGGGTGATCCAGCTGACCCCGCCGGGATCCCGCTGCTCCGTCAGCCTGCTCAGCGGCTTCCCGGACAACCCGGGGCAGCCCGCGATGACTCCGGGCACGCTCCAGGGCCTTCAGCTCTGTGTGACGGACCTCGCGGCGGCTCGGGCGGCGCTGGTGGAGCGGTCGGTGGAGGTGAGCGCGATCCAGCACGTGGGCGAGAGCGGCTGGGAGGACGGCCCGGGCGGCGAGTGGAACTCCTTCCTGTTCTTCAAGGACCCGGACGGCAACGGCTGGGCGATCCAGGAGGCACCGTCGCCGCTGTCGGAGCGCTGAGGTCTCCGGTCGCCGCTGTCGCTGAGGTCTCCGGTCGCCGGGGTCTCCGGTCGCCGCTGTCGGAGCGCTGAGGCGGCCGGGACCGGCGTTGCCGGCCGGCGGCTGCCGCGCGGCAGCGCGCGGG